>WTHD01000511.1 GCA_011523265.1 Candidatus Binatota bacterium | reverse complement strand
GGTCATCCATGGTCAGGTCGTTCAGGCCGAACAGCGGCTTTCCCTGCCATTCGGCGAAGATATCCCGCAGCCCGCCGGACTGCTCGTCCCACTGCGCCAGAGACAGACCCGTCACCAGGATGCCGCCGCCCGCGTTCAGGGCGATGCCGCCGACAAACTTCCGGTCCGCTATTAAGGTTTCAATCTCACCGTCGGGACCGCGCCGGAAGACACCGCCGCCCCGCACATCGCTGTAATAGAGCCGGTTCTGCTCATCGGTCCGTGGCCCTTCGATGAGTCCGTAGCCGGTGGCCAGGGTCTCGAATTCCATATTATTCCTCCTTCTGTGTGGCCGCTCACCTGAATATCAACGTGATGGGGCGAGGGTAATCGCTCCGGGAACGGAAGACAATGGCTCTGTCGGCCACAGACAAAGCCGCCGACTTTGTATAAGGTGCGCCTCTACATCTGTCATCACGACGCTATCCGATGCGGCAAAAAGAATTCCCCTTTTATTATGGCTGGGCGGTCGTGGCCGTGGCCTTTATTACGCTGGCCATTGGCGTGAACACGCGCACGACCTTCTCCCTGCTCTTTCCACCCATTCTGGAGGAGTTCGGCTGGGACCGGGGCAGTACGGCCGCGGCCTTTTCTTGCGGTTTTCTGGCGGCAACCGTGTACGCGCCCATGGTCGGCATGCTCATGGACCGCTGGGGGCCGCGCCTGGTCATCCCGCTGGGCGCGGTGCTGGTCAGCAGCGGCATGGTGGCGATTACCCTGGTTTCCCAGCCGTGGCATCTGTATCTCACCTTCGGCATCCTGGTCGGCGGCGCGAGTACCTCCATCAGCTATCTCGGCCACTCCCTGTTTTTGCCCTACTGGTTTGTGCGTCGCCGTGGCCTGGCCCTGGGGATCGCCTTTTCCGGGGTCGGGGTCGGTTCCATCCTGCTCTTTCCGTGGGTGCAGAGCATTATTGATCAGGCCGGCTGGCGGGATGCGTGTTGGGTGGTGGCTGGGACCCTGATAGTGATCGTGTTTCCGTTGAACGTGATCCTGCAACGCCGGCGGCCCGAGGACCTCGGCTTGGCGCCCGACGGAGACCGCGCCCCACCCATCGCTCACGGTGAGCAGCGCCCGGCAGACAATATCGTGGACCACGCCTGGGCCGCGATCGACTGGACCCTGGCCCGCGCCATACGCACCTCCCGTTTCTGGTGGTTGGGCGCCGCTTTCTTCAGCAGTCTGTACTCCTGGTACGCCATCCAGGTGCATCAAACCAAATACCTGACCGATAGCGGCTTTTCATCCGAGGCGGCGGCCTTTGCCCTGGGCTTGGTTGGACTGACCTCCTGTGGCGGTCAGATTGGGCTGGGCCTGCTCTCCGACCGGATCGGACGTGAATGGGTCTGGACTATCAGCATGATGGGTTTTGTCCTGTGCTACGTCATCCTGCTCGGCATGCCCGAACAGCCCAGCCTGGTGCTGTTATACGCCATGGTCGCGGCCCAGGGTGTGTTGGGCTACGGTACGGTCTCGGTGTTCGGCGCCATTCCGGCCGAAATCTTTCAGGGCAGACAGTACGGCCGCATCTACGGCACGCTGACCATTGCCGGCAGTCTGGGCGGCGGGACCGGACCCTGGGTGACCGGCCTGCTCTTTGACCGCACCGGGAGTTATACGGTCGCCTTCTGGATTGCGCTAGCGTTTGCCTTCGTCTCCATTGGCAGCATGTGGATGGCCGGTCCGCGCAAGGTGCGCGTGGTGGCCGGTCAGGTAAAGCGCCTGGCCGCGCAGCGGGCTCTGGCGGAATAGAAAAAGCTGAAAAGTGGGGTTACTGGAGGCGACAAACATGAGAGACCATTATGACTTCTCGAAAATGAGGGGGCGGAAAAATCCATACCTCAAGCACCTCAAACAGCCAGTGACCATGCGACTGGACCGGGACACGATTGCCTACTTTAAGTCTCTGGCCGAGGAAGTAGGCATTCCATATCAGAGCCTCATTAATTTATACCTGCGTGACTGTGCCATGAATGAACGCAAACTCCGCATGAAGTGGGCTCCGTAGGTCTGCACGTTACCGGCCTGACGGCGTTGGTTGACCATAGGGTATGTGAAGGTGTCGGTCGTCGGTCGGGTGAGTGAGAGTGCACTTCACCGGCTCAACGCTCCGCCGTTATTTTGAATCGTAAACCCGCCATCAACCACCAGCGTGGCTCCATTGATATATGACGCGGCCGGCAGGACGAGGCTCAGCGTCGCGTGGGCGACTTCTTCGGGGTCGCCGTAGCGTTTGAGCGGCACGCGCCTCCGGGCAAAAATACCTTTTGCCTTGTCCGGGATGGCGGCGGTCAGGCCGGTATGAATCGCGCCCGGACAAACGCAGTTGACGGTAACGCCCTGGGAGGCCAGTTCCACCGCCAGCGCCCTGGTGAGACCCATAACGCCGTGCTTTGCCGCGGTATAGGGGCTGGCAAAGGCGCTGCCGCCGACCGCTTCGGTCGAGGCAATATTGACGATTCGTCCGGCTCCGCTTTTTGTGAGATGCGGCAGGGCGGCGCGAATGAGACGCTGGTGGGCCGTCAGATTCACACTGAAACAGCGCTCCCAGACCTCTTCGTATCGGCTGCTCTGAATACGGGCGGAGGCATCGATACCGGCATTATTGACCAGAATGTCGAGCCCGCCGAAATGTTCGACGATCCGGGCCAGCGTCGGTTCGATCTCCGCGTCGTTGGCGAGGTCCAGGGTCCACCCCGTGGCCGTGCCGCCGGCTTGGGTAATCTCCTCGACGACTCGGGCAACGCCTTCCGCATTTCTGTCCAAAACGGCAACCCGAGCCTCTTCGTCGGCAAAGAGATGGGCGGTTGCCCGTCCCATGCCGCTGGCGGCTCCGGTCACCAGCGCAATTTTTCCTTTGATTGATCGACTCAACTTGCTCAGGCGTGGCATGTTTTGTGGCTCCTTTTGTCCTTCTCATCCGTCCCGTTTATACCAGGACAGCTTACCTGTGGCCGGGCTGATACAAAAGGCTCCAGCGTTGCCGGATTCCGTCGCGCGCATCCCCCTCTTGTCTTGCTCTTCGGTCTCATCCCGAGTACACATGCCAGCGAGGAGGGGAGTGATGAAATATCGAGCCATGGCATTGCCGGTGAGTATATTCCTGGTAACCGTTCTTCTGCTGGAACGTCCAAGCGTCGCTCGTGCGGCAGACCCCCTCCCCCAGCTCACGGCGGCGACGCTGGAGCAGTGGATGGCCAGCCTCTCAAATTGGGGACGCTGGGGAGAGGACGATCAGCTCGGCACGCTCAATCTGATTACCTCCGAGAAACGGCGTCAGGCCGCCACGCTGGTGACCGAGGGCGTCTCGGTTTCTCTGGCCTTTGACCTGGCGAAAGAGGCCAGCATCAATAATGAGTTTCCGCTTGAGCATAGCCTCCTGGTGCATGATGACGACGGCAACGTCTTTGCCGAGGATATCTATACGATCCGGTATCACGGCTTTGCCCATTCGCATGTGGATGCGCTGTGTCATATTTTCCATCAGGGCAAGATGTATAACGGGTTTCCGCGTTCGGCGGTCAAACCCTCGGGCTCGGAGCAGCTCGGCGTACAGACCATGCACCAGGGGATTTTCACCCGCGGTATCCTGGTGGATGTCCCCTGGTTAAAGGAGCTGCCCTATCTCGAACCGGGCACCGCAGTCCGCGTCGAAGACCTGGAAGCCTGGGAGCAAAAGACCGGTATCCGCATAGCGAGCGGCGATGTGCTACTGGTCCGCACCGGGCTGTACAAACGATACCAGGAGGTCGGCTCCTGGGATCTCACCCAGGGGGCCGCGGGCCTGCACGTTGCGGTCGTGCCCTGGCTCAAGGCGCGCGACGTGGCAACGGTTGGCTCCGACAGCACGAACGAAGTCTTCCCGTCCGGGATCGAAGGGATGCCGTTTCCGATTCACCGGCTGGCCGTGGTCGCCCTGGGCATGCCGCTGTTGGATAACCTGAACCTCGAAGACCTGGCCCGCGAAGCGCAGGCGCGCCAACGCTGGACCTTTCTCTTTGTGGCTGCGCCCCTGCGGGTCCAAGGCGGAACGGGCTCGCCGCTCAACCCGCTGGCCCTATTTTAAGACGATGATGCTTTAGGCGGAGGTCCATTGTGTTGAGCGTCGAAGCAATACGGAATTCCTTGGCCGCCCGTCAGCCCGCGCCCGGTCGTCTCAATGCCGACCGCCGTTGCGCCGCGGTAGCTATGATACTCACGGGGCCGGAGGACAATCCCGAGCTGTGCGTGATCCGGCGGGCTGAAAAATCGGGCGACCCCTGGTCGAGCCATATGGCCTTTCCGGGCGGGCGCTTTTCTCCCGAGGATGCCGACCTGCACGTCACGGCCGAGCGCGAAACGCACGAAGAAGTGGGTCTGCGCCTGGACCCGGCTCACCGGCTGGGGTCGCTCGCTCCACTCTCCATCTGGCTGAGCGGACGGGAACAGCCCCTAACCCTGTTTCCTGCGGTCTATTATCTGGGACCGGCCATCCCGACATTAACGCTGAATCACGAGGTTGCTGCGGCCTACTGGATGCCGCTGGCGCATCCCTGGGAGGCCGGGAACGCCACCCATCTCAAGCTGTCTGCGGACGGCAAGACGCTCTACTACCCGGCGATTCGTTTTCGGGATCAGGTGATCTGGGGTATCACCCTACGCGTCCTGACCCTGTTCTCCGATGTGCTGGGCCGTCCCTTGCCGCATTTGGAAGAAATTCCGGGACTCGGGCACTAGCCCGTCCATGTCAAAGGAGGGAAGCATGGAAATTGTTGGTTATGCCGATCGGTTCAGTGTCGCGCCGGGGGAGACGGTTCGATTTCATGTGAGCTGCATGCAGCCCGGCTATCAGGCGGACATCGTACGCTTGATCCATGGCGACCCCAACCCAAAGGGTCCAGGCTTCAAAGAGGAGCTCGTTACAACACCGGTCAGCGGCGAGTATCCGGGCCGTCGCCAGGATATCCATACCGGCTCCCACGTTCTCGTGCCCGACGTGCCGCTGCTGCGTCTGCACGACGGCTTCACCCTGCACGCCTGGATATATCCCACAACCCCGCAAAAAGGCGTGCAGGGTATTCTCACCAAGTGGTCCGAGGCGGAAGGCGGCTATGGTCTGGTACTCGACGAGGGCGGTGTCTTGGCCGTGTGGCTGACTGACCCGGCAGGGCGCACCGAGCAGGTACGGATCAATACCCCGCTCCGCTCCGTGGACTGGTATTTTGTGGCGGCCACGTTTGACACTCGCAGCGGCCAGATCGCCGTGTATCAGGAGCCGCTACGCACGTGGCCACAGGACCAGACCCGGGCGACCGCAACGGCCACGACCCAGCTCCAGGCCACTCCCACGACTTCGGTCGATTGCGTGATGGCCGGCCTGTGGCGGACGGGCGAGGACGGCGAGTCCCGGGTTGGCCGACACTTTAACGGCAAGATCGACCGCCCGGGGGTGTTCCGGCGAGCCCTGAGTCGGGACGAGTTGCTCTCGCTCCAGCGCGGAGCCTCGCCGCTGGCCTTTGGCGACGATCTCGTCGCGGCCTGGGATTTTTCGGCCGAGGTTGCCTCCGACACCATCATCGACACCTCGCCCCACGGTTTACACGGCCGAACGATCAACATGCCCGCCCGGGCCATGACCGGTTATAACTGGAGCGGTGCGGAGACGGATTTCCGCAATACCCCGCACGAGTACGGCGCGATTCATTTTCATGACGACGACCTTGAGGACGCCGGCTGGCAGGTCGATTTTAGCTGGACGCTGCCGGCCGAGTGTCAAAGCGGGGTGTACGCCGCGCGCCTGCGGACCGAGGGCGGCGAAGACCACATTCCGTTTTTTATCCGTCCGCCACGGGGCCGAGCCACCGCGGACATTGCCTTCCTGGCCCCGACCAACAGTTATCTGGCCTACGCCAACGAGCAACTCACCACCCTGCCACCGGCACTGTTTCCCAATCGAAAGCAGGGCGAGCTTGCGCCGGACGACCACTACATCAGAGAGAACCGTTTGCTGAGCCTGTACGACAGTCATAGCGACGGCAGCGGGGTGTGTTATTCCAGCCGGCTGCGGCCCATCATCAATATGCGCCCGCGCTACCACATGCGGGCGCTCAACTGCCCGCACCAGTTGCCCGCCGACCTGCACCTGATCGACTGGCTCGAAGCCAAGGGCCACGCCTATGACGTGATTACCGACGAAGACCTGCACGCCGAGGGTCTGGACCTGCTCGCCCCGTACAAGGTCATCATCACCGGCAGCCATCCCGAGTACTGGTCCGGGCCGATGCTGGACGCTTTGGAAACCTATCTGAACACCGGCGGGCGGCTGATGTATCTGGGCGGCAACGGTTTTTACTGGATCACCTCGTTTGCTCCCGGCCGCCCCCACGTGGTTGAGGTTCGACGCCGGGTCGGCACCCGGAGCTGGCATGCCAGGCCCGGTGAATACCACCACAGCACCACCGGCGAACCCGGCGGCTTATGGCGGGACCGGGGCAGAACACCTCAGCGCCTGGTCGGTGTCGGCTTCACCACCCAGGGCTTTGATAACAGCGCGCCATACGAGCGTAAGTCCGACAGCTTTGATCCCCGGGCGGCGTTTATTTTTGAGGGGATCGGCGACGAAGAAGCCATCGGCGACTTCGAGTCCCTGGTCCTCAACTACGGAGCGGCCGGTTTTGAGTTGGACCGGGCCGAGCGTTCCCTGGGAACACCCGCCCACGCCCTGGTGTTAGCCTCCTCTTCCGGCCATTCGGACTCCTATCAGCATGTGATTGAAGAGGTCTTGCTGAGCGACTCGCAACAGGGCGGCACCGTCAATCCCAAGGTCCGGGCCGACATGGTGTATTTCGAATACCCCCAGGGCGGCGCGATTTTTTCGGCCAGCTCGATCGCCTGGGACGGAGCCTTGTCTCACAACCAGTATGAGAACACCGTGTCACGTATTACCGACAACGTCCTGCGCCGCTTCGCCGCCGAGGGGCCGCTGAGCGAGTGAGCGTCGGAGGAAAATCAGGGTTTGATCGAATGTCGTTCCACGTAGCTGAGCGCTGCGCGGGCGAGAAAGCCCGAGCGCGTTTCTCCTTCGCGGGCGGCAGCTTCGTCCACGATCGCCAGCACACGCGCCGGTATGGTGATATTGACTCGTTTGGCTTTGCTCGACAGCTTCGAGATATCAACCGACACGAGTGCCCAGGTTCCGCCTCTGAATTCCTTGTTGGTGCGGTGGGCTTCCAACGGTGCTTGCTCGGGAATCGTTTCCCCGTCCATCAACAGCCCTTCAAGATGGCAAGTAATGGCTTCGTGTGTGGAGTCGATGGCTTCGTCCAGGGAGTCGCCAGCCGAAAAACAGCCTGGTAGATCGGGCACGGTGACCCCGTAGCCGCTATTACGGTCTTTATGGATGACGATTGGAAAACGCATCAGCGATCCTCCCATTTCCAGCCGGCCTGTCGAAAGATGTTGCGCAGTGTCCCGATTGGAATATCCTTTGTCGGATGCTTGACTGTAACCCGTCCAGACTTTTTGGGGTGAACGAACTGGTGGTGGCTCCCCTTGGTGTTCCGCACTACCCAACCCTCTCGCTTGAGCTTCCGAATGATATCCCCGCTGGTCATGCTTGTTGCAATGTGTATAGTACGCATTGCCCGAAGCTTGTCAAACTCTCTGCCGATCCGCCTGAAGATTGACAGCCGGCGCGTTGGCACGATAAGGGCTTGCAGATAGGGCTGTGCTCAAAGGGGGAATCATGGAGCAGGGTGTCTACACCGACCAGACAGCCGAGCCGTTGCTCGCCTTTACCGCCAAAGCGGTCGAGATGATTAGGCACGCCATGCGGCTGAAGGGCCTACGGGACGGTGGTATTCGGATGACGGTCGCGGGCGGCGGCTGCAAGGGCTTCCAGTACAGCCTGAACCTTGAGCGGACCGCGCAGGCGGACGATACGGTGGTCGTGCAGGACGGGATTAAAGCCTTCCTCGACCCGAACAGCGCCCAACATCTCCAGGGAACACGACTGGATTATGTCACCAACCGTCAGGGTACCGGATTTCATTTTTTCGGGATGGAGTCGTCCCGGACCATTGGCTGTCGGTCTACGGTTCTGCTGCGGTGGTGCATCGAAAACAACACCCGGACCGAGGGCTGCATCCAGTGCGCCAAGCGCCCGCTGATGGACATAGACCTGGAGGCGGCGACGCAGTTTGTGGACAGCCGACAGAGCATCTCTCATCCCGGTCTACGCCCGATGCAGCTATGTGAAAAATGTCACTATGTCATCTGTCAGTGTGATAATTAGATTTGGAGCCCCGGCCACTTCGAGAATTCCGTATAGGTCCAATCCGTGGCGATTCTCCCGTCGCGGCAGGTGAGCACGGCGCAGAAGGGCAGTTGCCAATCCTCGCCCTGGTCCGGGTCGAGCAGCACGGCCTCAACCACGACAACGGCTCCGGTTGCGTGCTTGCGGTCAACGCGCATCTTTCGTTGTGGTGCGGCCTGGAGGACCTGCCGTTCAATTTGGATGAGCTGTTCGTGCCCGCGAATAAAACCCCCATTCACTTCGCAGTCGGGGGTGTAGACCTCAAAGACAAAGCGTTCGATGTCGTTGTTGTACATATCCTCATACGCCTGGGCGGCCGCGAGACTGCGTTCTTCCTGTGTCATCATGTCCTCCTTTGGAATGCCGACAATTTGAGGATGCAAACGACCATTTGTCAAGGACAGAAACCTCCCCTCGGTCTCCTTTGCCCAGGGAAGGCCAGTTGTGATATGGGTAGGTCGCCTGTGTGGCTGCTCAGGCGGTCACGGAACAAATCTGGGAAGGGGAAAGTATGGGCGTATTATCTGGGTATAAAGTTGTTGAATTTGCGGGCATCGGGCCTGCTCCAATGTGTGCGATGCTGCTCTCGGATATGGGAGCGGAGGTGCTGCGCCTGGACCGGGCTGAAGACGCCGACCTCGGCGTACCGACCGACGCCAAGTTCAACCTGCTGGGCCGTGGTCGCCGCTCGGTGGCGATTGACCTCAAGAAGCCGGAAGGCACGGAGGCGGCGCTCAAGCTGATCGAGCAGGCCGATGCGCTCATCGAGGGCTTCCGGCCCGGGGTGATGGAACGGCTGGGGCTCAGCCCCGAGGTGTGTCTGGCCCGCAATCCCCGTCTGGTCTTTGGACGCATGACCGGCTGGGGCCAGGAGGGACCGCTGGCCAACGCGGTTGGGCATGACATTAACTATATTGCCCTGATTGGGGCGCTCCATTCGATTGGGCGGAAGGGCGAAGCGCCGATTCCGCCCCTGAATCTGGTTGGCGACTTTGGCGGCGGCGGGGTGTTCCTGGCGCTGGGCGTGGTCGGCGCCCTGCTCGAAACCCAGAAGTCGGGTAAGGGCCAGGTCATTGACGTGGCCATGATCGATGGCGCGGCGTCGCTGATGACCGCCATCTACGGTCTGCGCGCGGCCGGCAAGTGGACGGACAACCGTGGGGAAAACATTCTGGACACGGGCGCGCATTACTACAATGTGTATGAGACCAGCGATGGTCAGTACCTCTCCATCGGTTCGATTGAAGCCAAGTTCTATGCGGAACTGCTGCGTTTGACCGGGCTGGAGCGGGAAGAGTTGCCCCACCAGAACAACCGGGCCGAGTGGCCGTCGCTGACCGAGAAACTGGCCGCTATTTTTAAGACCAGGACCCTGGCGGAGTGGAACGAACTCCTGGAGGGCAGCGACATCTGCTACGCGCCCGTCCTGAATATGGCCGATGCGCCCAACCATCCGCACAACCAGGAGCGCGCTACGTTTGTCGAGGTCGAGGGTGTTCCTCAGCCGGCTCCGGCCCCGCGCTTCAGCCGCACCCCGAGCGCCATCCAGCGCCCGCCTGCCAGCCCGGGCGAGCATACAGAAGAGGCCCTGCGCGATTGGGGCTTTGATGCCGGAGAGCTTGAGCGGTTGCGCGGAAGCGGCGCAATCGGCGTGCGGACCGCGGCGAAATAATCCCGGTAGCTATACGAACGGTGCTGGGCGGTCCCGCGCTCAGCAAGTAAAAATGCCCCTTCAATATCACCCCGTGCAAAATCCCCTCCTCGGAGGGGCGGCCGCAGGCCGGGGTGGGTTCTCCCCTCTTCCACTCTGAAACGGAGCCGACACGATGCAACTCGGCATGATTGGTCTAGGCCGGATGGGTGGCAATATGGTCCGCCGCCTCATGCGCGGCGGACATGCCTGTGTGGTGTTTGACCTTAATACCCAGACGGTCAAACAGTACGAGCGGGACGGGGCGACCGGAGCTGCTTCCCTCGATGATCTGATCCAAAAGCTCACGGCACCCCGCGCCGTGTGGGTCATGCTGCCGGCGGGCGCAGCAACCGATGAAACGCTGGCCGCCCTGGCCGAGAGAATGGACGCGGACGACATTATTATTGATGGCGGAAACTCGCATTTTAAGGACGATATTCGACGGGCCAAGGCCCTCAAACCGAAAGGGCTCCATTACGTGGATGTTGGGACGAGCGGTGGGGTGTGGGGAGTCGAGCGCGGCTATTGTCTGACAATCGGCGGGGAACAAGAACCGGTCCGGCGGCTCGATCCGATCTTCCGCACCCTGGTCCCCGGCAAGGGGGATCTTCCGGAAACGCCGGGTCGCGATCAGATGAGCGGTACGGCTGAGGAGGGCTATCTGCACTGCGGCCCGGCCGGAGCCGGACATTTTGTGAAAATGATCCATAACGGCATCGAGTACGGACTGATGCAAGCCTATGCCGAAGGCTTTGATATCCTGCGGAGCGCCCGCGCCAGTGGGCTGGACTATCACTACGAGTTGAATCTGCCGGATATTGCCGAGGTGTGGCGCCGCGGCAGCGTGGTGGGCTCCTGGCTGCTGGATTTGACGGCGATGGCCCTGGCGGAGAGCCCAGAGCTGTCCAAGTTCTCCGGCGAGGTTCGGGATTCGGGTGAAGGCCGCTGGACGATTGCGACGGCCATTGAGGAGGCGGTTCCTGCCGATGTCCTCTCAGCCGCGCTCTATGCGCGCTTTCGGTCCCGCCAGGCTCATACCTTTGCCGAGAAGATCTTATCGGCCCTGCGCTTCAAGTTTGGCGGACACGTTGAACCGCCACGGACATGAAGCCTCACGACCGGGCTCTCCTTGCGGTCAACCATCCGGCATGAGAGAAAGAGTAAACGTGTCCAGCATCTACATGCTGGTTGGAGGACGCATTTACTCTTTAAAACCGTCATGACAACCCATGTCCTGGCCGGTGATATTGGCGGGACCAAGACCAACCTGGCCCTGTACGCGCTTGAGGGAGAGGATGGGCTCCGCCTCGTTCGGGAATCGTCTTTTTCGAGTACGCAGTACGCCGAGCTGGAGGATGTCATTGCCGACTTTTTTGCGGGGGAAGTTTCCCCAGAGCCCCCTCCTCGCTCCAGTGAGAAGGACACGGTCATAGCGGCCGGTGCGTTTGGTATTGCCGGGCCGGTTCTTGACGGCAGGGTCGAAGCGACAAATCTACCCTGGAAAGTTGACGCTTCCGGCATCCGCCAAGCCATCAGCGGTGGCCGGGTCCGGCTCATGAATGATCTTGAGGCAACCGCCTATGGGGCACTGTTCCTGCCCGCAGATGAAATACTGACGCTTAATGCGGGTAAATCCCGGCGCGGTAACTGTGCGGTGATTGCAGCCGGCACCGGCCTGGGGCAGGCGTTTCTGTTTTGGGATGGACAAGGCTATCGACCCGTGGCCACGGAAGGCGGCCATGTTGATTTCCCGCCGCGGAACGACACAGAAGTAGCCTTGTTGCACTTCCTCAGAAAGCAGCACAACGGACGGGTGTCCTCTGAGCGTGTGCTGTCCGGTCCCGGCCTGGTGAGTATCTTCAATTTCTTACACCAGGTATTGCAGCGCCCTGTGGCAGAGACCCTGCGGGCGCGCCTGCACGCCGAGGACGCGGCCGCGGTCATCGGCGAGGCGGGTGTCATCGGCAGTTGCCGGACCTGTGTGGAGGCGGTGGACCTGTTTGTGAGTTTGTACGGGGCTCAGGCCGGCAATCTGGCGTTGACGGTGATGAGTGTCGGCGGGGTGTATATTGGCGGTGGGATCGTGACAAAACTGCTGCCAAAAATGACATCCGATGGGTTTATGCGGTCCTTTACGGACAAGGGGCGCTTCAGTCAGCTCCTGCAGGATATGCCGGTTCGCATCATTCTGAATCCCAAGGCGGCCCAGGTCGGCGCAGCCCACGCGGCCCGAGCGCTCGTCGGCCAGGGCTAAACCGGTCACCTCGACGACCGTCGAGCGGCCCCTCTTATTTGATCCTGCCCGTCTGGGTGGTGTCGTAGCCGTCTAGTTGTTCGACCGCGCGTTTGAACGAGTCGGAGCGGATGACATCAACGAGCCGCTGGCCTGTGTCGCCGTTAAAAAAGTCTTTCTGAAAGACGAGGTCGTACTCCTCGCGCTCAATGGGAACAAAGTCGAGTCCCAGAGCTTTGGCCGCTGATTTGACGCCGAGACCGGTATCCATCAGACCGCTGGCAATGGCCACCGCGACTGCCATATGGGTGGTTTCTTCGCGTTCGTAGCCCTGGATGCGCTCCGGTTTGATACGGAGTTTACCGAGCTTATAGTCCAATAGGACACGCGTGCCCGCCCCAGGCTGGCGATTGATAAAGGTGATGTCCTTGCGCGTCAGGTCTCTGAGATTCTTGATCTTTTTGGGATTGCCTTTGGGAACGATCAGGCCCTGTTCCCGAATGACCAGATTCATCACGACCGACTTGGCGAGCAGTCGCTGTTTTTTGAGGTCGGGCAGATTATAGACGCCGCTGGCGGGGTCGAGCAGGTGGGTGCCGACCATATGGGCCTCGCCCCGTCTCAGGGCGACCAGACCGCCGAGTGAACCGATATTGCTGGCGGATATTTTGAGACCCGGATGCTGAGCACGGAGTTGATCGTCAAGCACACCGATGGTCAGGTCGTTGCTGCCGGTAAACAGAACCGTATTGGCGATTTCCTCCGCCGGACGCAGGAGTTCGACCTGCACCTCCGTGCCCGCGTTCAAGCCCTCGTCCAGGGACGGAATGCGCAACACCCCGTCGGCTTTGACCATAGTAGTGATGACCCCGGCGCCGCGGCCGATGGGGTTGGCCACGATCGTATCGCCAACCTGACCGAGGTTGACCCGGACAAACTCTTCCAGGCCGAGCCGCGACGGCACCTTGCGCGGCAGGACCGCCCTGATCCTCGCGGGCTCCTCTGCCGGCCGGCCGAGAGAATGGGCGATCAGCTTGCGCAGGACCTGCTGACAGATTACGACCGCGGAAACCGGATAGCCGGGCAGGCCGATGACCGGCGTGCCGTCAAGAACCGCCAGAATTGCGGGCTTGCCCGGCATGACATCAATACCGTGGACCAGGACGTCGCCCAGCGATTCCAGGGCCCGCAGCGTGAAATCGTGCTCGCCCGCCGAAGAGCCGGCAATGATGATGACGATATCGTGTCGCTTGACCGCTTTTGCCAGCGCCCGGGTAATGGTTTTGAGATCGTCAACGACTCGGGGCAGCCGTTTGGGCACACCGCCCCACTCTTCGACAAAAGCCCCGGCAACCCGAGAGTTGAATTCGATAATCCGGCCCGGCTCGGCCGGGTCGCCGGGCTCGATCAGTTCCGAGCCGGTCGGGATAATGCCGACCGTCGGCGGCGTAATAACCGGAATGGTGGTGTGACCGGCGGCCAGCAGCGCGCCCAGATCGTACGGCCGCAGCTTATGGCCGCGCGGCAGCAGCGGCTCGGTGGCAACAATGTCCTCGCCGACGAGGCGGACGTGCTGCCACGGGGTGGCGGAATCACGAATTTCAATCTCGGCGTCGTTTTTCTTAAACACCCGCTCAATCATGACGACCGCATTGGCCCAGGTCGGAATGGGGTGGCCGGTATCGACATACTGAAACGGAGGCGGGGTGGCCGCACCGTTCCTTTTCCGGCGTGGCCGGGCGTCTTTTGCGACCCGCTTGAGCGTCAGCGGAGCAAACTCACTGGCACCAAACGTATCCTCGGCGCGCACGGCAATGCCGTCCATGGCCGCGCCGTGGTAATGCGGGGCGGACAGCAGCGCGAAAATGGGTTCGGCGGTGGTACGGTGGAGTGCCTTTTCGACCGGGACCCGTTCGGTTTTGGGACTGGGCGGGACGGCACCAAGAAAAATATCGAGGGCGTCTTCCAGCGATTTCTTTTTGAGATAGCGCTTACGGTCGGTTTTGGCGGCGGGCTGTCCAGGCGGGTGATGGTCGTGCATGGTGAACCACTAGAACAGAATTACTTCAACTTCTTCTCCGGCCTCGCGGCCTTCTTCATTATGGGGAATGCAGACCATGCCGTCGGCCTGCACCAGGCTGAAGATCGCGCCGGATTTTCCCGGCAGCGGCTGGGCGAGCTGCGAGCCTCGCTCGCCATTTGGGGAGGCGTTTTGCAGCGTGACCCGGACGTAATCCTCCCGTCCGGGGGCGGAGGCAATGTTCTGGGCCAGCCGGGCGCGGGCCGTGCGCAGCGGCACAAAGGCCGTGTCCGCGGACTCGCCGCCGATCATCCGCACCAGCGGCGCGCCAAAAAGGGCAAAAACGACCAGTGCCGACACCGGGTGACCGGGCAGACCCATGACTGGCTTGCCAACGGCGCGGGCAAAGATCGTCGGCTTGCCCGGGGCAATGGAAATACCGTGAAAGAAGAGTTCCGAGCGCGGGAATGAACAGATAACGTCCAGCGCCATATCCTTGATACCCACCGAACTGCCGCCGGACACCATCACGACGTCGGCGGCTTTCAGCGCGGTGGAGAGCGCCTGGGTAAACGCCTGCGAATCATCTTTGATGACTCCCAGGTCCGTCACGGTCCCACCACATTCGGTAATCATGGCGTGGAGAGAGTATTGGTTCACGTTCCGAATCTGACCGGGGCGGGGGGAGCGTGAGGGCGGAATGATTTCATCGCCCGTGGAAATCAGCGCCACGGTCGGGCGCTTATAGACCGGCACCTTGGTAATCCCCACGCCGGTCAGCGCGCCGATATCGTGGGCGCGCAGGCGGCGGCCGGCGGGAAAGATCGGCTTCTTCTTTTTGATGTCCTCGCCAACGCGGAGAATATTTTCCCACGGCGATACGCTCCGTAAGACCTCGACCGTCCCGTCGCCCAACTCCTCGGTGTATTCCACCATGACCATGGAGTTCGCGCCTGGCGGGAGCATGCCGCCGGTCGCAATCCGCATGGTCTCGCCCTTCTTGAGCCGACGTTTCGCTTCCGAGCCCATCTCGATTGACCCAACGAGTTTCAGATAGGCGGGCAGACTGGCCGACGCCCCAAAGGTGTCCTGGGCGCGGACCGCATAGCCGTCCATATTCGTTCGGTTGAAATGGGGCAGATCGACCGGCGAGGTCAAGGGCTTGGCCAGCGTCCGCCCGCAGGCGTCGAGCACCGGGACCTGTTCGCTTTTGGTCTGGGGGGCAAAGGCGGCAAGCTGGCGGCGGGCTTCCTCAGACGTCACCACCCGAAAAAAGGCTTTGACCGGGGCCGGGGCTAGAGCCGCTGATGCGCGAGGCACGGCAGTTCCTTCCTCACTTTTTCCAGATAATCGAGATCGATCTCGGCGGTAATGAAACACTCGCGGTCGGGCGCCCGGGCAAGAATCTTACCCCACGGGTCAATAATCATGGAGTTGCCATAGTCGGCAAAGCCGTACACGTTTTTCCCGATCTGGTTCGGGGCAATGATATACACCTGGTTTTCAATGGCCCGCGCCCGCAGCAGGGCTTCCCAATGAGCCGCGCCGGTCGGAAAGGTAAACGCCGACGGAACGGAGATGATTTCCGCGCCCTGGCGGGAGAGCCCCCGGTAGAGTTCAGGGAAGCGGAGATCGTAGCAGACCGAAAGTCCCACCGTGCCGAGCGGCGTGGAGGCCACAACGACTTCTTCCCCCGGCTTCATGCTGTCGGACTCTCTGATGCTGACCTGCCCCGGGATGTCAACGTCAAAAAGATGGATCTTGCGGTACTGGGCCAGCAGGTCGCCCTGCGGGCTGATCAGCAGGCTGGTATTATAGGCACGGGCTTCGTCCGATTTTTCGAGGAAGGAGCCGGCCAGTAGGTGGACCCCGAGCTGGGTTGCCAGGTCTTGCAGTCGGCGGGTAGTCGGACCGGGGATAGACTCGACCTGTTCGGGCTCTTTTCTATGCCGTCCGCGCCAGGAAAAGACCTCCGGCAGCACGACCAGGGCGGCCCCCCGTTCTGCGGCCAAGCGGACAAACGCTTCGGCCTTGGCCAGATTCTCTTCTTTTGAAGAGGACGCGGTCATTTGCACTGCCGCGGCGAGGTAGGATCGCATGATTCAGACTCCCTCCAGTCTCTGAGAACGAAGACTACCGAACGCCTCACAGAGGGTCAAGAGAAAAGGCAGGCACTTTGCGGCTCCCATCTGTTTCGATACAGATACATCAGAGTGATCCCACGGTCTCTTTTACTATGCGATCTCATACGAATAGAGCGGGCTGGCGGTGGCGGCTTCAACTCATGGGGGGAGTCCTGGCAGTCTGTGGGATGTTCTTCGCGGGCTGTCAAACGCTTCAGTATGCGCTGTCTTTTGCCGAGGCGAGGCGAGATCCCCAGCTTGCCCGGATATTGGGCAAGCGGGCGGAACTGGAGGAGCAGTACTGGCAGTGCCGGGTCGAGCACGGGTCCGCCGACGCCGCCGAGTGTGCTCAGTACAAACGAGAATTGGACAAGCCGCTTGCGCCGCCGACCGCTTCAGAGTAGAAGCCGCTGGGCAACACCAGCGGACGGCTCCTCAGTTCTGCATATCCATAACGGCCAGGCCCTCCAGAGCCAATCCATAGCCCAGACCGTCGAGCATCAGTTTTTTAATCTGCTGAGTAATGGATATGCGTGCGTACCGCAGGGTCAGGGGGGGCTGTTTGGCCAGTAGTTCAGCCAGCTCCCAGGCGCGAGCGGACAGTTGGTCCGGTGGCAATACCTCGTTTACCACCCCGAGGGTGAGCGCCTCCTGGGCGGACAGCTTTTGCCCGGTCAGAAGAAAATAGCGCCCCCGGTTGGCCCCCAAAAGCAGCGGCCAGACCAGATGGACGCCGTCACCCGGTACAATACCGTTTGGGAAATGGGGGGCGTCCTGAAACGCCGCGGTCTCGGACGCCAGCACGATGTCGCACAGCACGGGGATCTCCGCATGGATGAGGGCCGGCCCGTTGACTGCTGATATCATCGGCACGGGAATATCGAGCAGATTCATCAGCAGGCGCTTGCCCTCCCAGTACACGGTGTCCCAGCCGCGCGGCGAGCCCAGGCCGTCGCCAAAGCTGGCAAAATCGATCTCCGCGCAATAGCTCTCGCCCGTTCCGGCCAGAATAACGACTTTATTCTCCGGGTCGGCTCCGATATCAACGCAGGCGTGGCCGATTTCGCGGTGAGCCGGTTCATTCCAGACCAGCGGGCCGTCGTTGACGTGAAAGGTGACTTCGAGAATGCCGTTGCGACGCTGCATTTTCATTGTTTCGTACTTATTGGCATAATCTTCAAATTGGCTCATCTTTCCCCTCCCGTTTTCTTGATACCTCTTCTTCTAACGCTTCTCTCAGGGCGCTGTCGAGAGATATGGTATATGAGGAACAAGTCTGCACTCATAAAAGAAAGGTGAATGCCCATGCCGCAGTTTGAGAGAACCGAGCGAACCCGATTGCGCCGCATGCCGGAGCGTGCGTCATACGACCCCGCCGTCGTCGGAGCCATTCTGGCGGAAGGCCTGTACTGTCATGTCGGCTTCAGCGTTGACGGCCAGCCGTATGTGATCCCCACGATCTACGCGCATATTGAGGATCGTCTGTATATTCACGGTTCGGCTGCGAGCCGGATGCTGCGCACGATTGGGGGGAGCCTGCCGGTCTGCGTCACCGTTACCCTGCTGGACGGTCTGGTGCTGGCGCGTTCGGCCTTTCATCATTCGATGAATTATCGCTCCGTGGTGATTCTCGGTCAGGCGACAGAAGTCACCGATCCGGACGAAAAGCAGACCGCCCTCAAAGCCATTGTCGATCACGTCATGCCCGAACGCTGGGCTGACGTTCGCGAACCGTCGGCTCAGGAACTCAAGGCCACCAGCGTGATCCGCGTGCCCCTGGAGGAGGTGTCGGCAAAAATCCGTACCGGGCCGCCGGTGGATGCGGAGGAAGACTATCAGCTCAACTGCTGGGCGGGAGAGCTGCCGTTGCACCTGGTGCCGCAACCACCGGTCGCCGACCCGCAACTCCGGGCCGGTATCGCTCTGCCGGGGTACGCGAAGGATTATCAACGTTCCGGAGAGAAATGATGTACTGCCCAAAGGCGTTTGCAGTTTCAGACCCCGAACAGCTCCAGCGTTTTATCGAGCAATATAGCTTTGCCACGTTAGTCAGCACCGTGGACGGACATCCTTTTGCGACGCATCTGCCACTCCTTCTTGACGCCGGCACGTCAGTGCACGGGGCACTGCTCGGCCACATGGCGCGGGCCAATCCGCAATGGCAGACTTTCGAGGGTGGCCAGGAAGTGCTTGCTATATTTCAAGGGCCGCACTCCTATATCTCCCCGAGTTGGTACGAGACGACACCGGCTGTGCCAACCTGGAATTATGCAACGGTGCACGTGTATGGCGTGCCTCGCATTATCGAGGATAGCGAACGACTCGCTACTTTGGTTGACCGGCTCACCGCTGTCTATGAGTCAGGGATGCCGCAACCATGGCCGGGAGATATCCCGGTGGACTTTAAGCAAAAACTGCTCAAGGCCATTGTCGGATTTGTGATCGATATCGCGCGCGTTGAAGGAAAATTCAAACTTGGTCAGAACAGACCGCTTGCGGATCAACAGGCGGTCGCCCAACGGCTCGCTACGCAGGCCGATCCCGTTGCGCACGAATTGAGCGAATTGACGCTGGCTCAGCTCGCAAAAAGGGCTTCCGTTTGATCATTGAAGCGAGAACGTATTCCGTGGCTTCGGTGATTCCCCACGCAGACCTCAGGCAGGCCAGGGCTCTCCGGCCACATAGGACGCGGGGCAACAGCCTATTCCGACAACGCGCCGCCGCAGGAGCTGCCCGCGCCGGCGGTGCAGCCATAGCAATGGGAATCCAGACGAATATCCCGACCGATGAGCTGCCGGACCAGGCTGTCGGCCGAGTGTTCGCCTAAGCGCAGCGGGGTGCCGTTGCCCAGCCGCAGATCAAGCATCTGGTTAAAATCGCAGTCGTATAGATAACCATCCCAGGAGACGCTCACCAGGTGGCGGCACATCAGGCTCTCAAGCGTGGCCGGATTAAAGGCCTGGGCCAAGAGTTCCATGTATTCGGCCAGCTTGCCATCTCGTTCCAGGCTATGGGCGAAGCGGGCGATGGGCATATTCGTAATCGTCAGCAGACTGTTAAACGTCAGTCCAAAGCGTTCGCCGAGTTCTCGTTTATAATCCGCCTCCAGGTTTTTCTGAGGCGGCGGCAGGTGGGCACCAACCGGGTTGTAGATAAGATTGAGCACTAGGCCCGAACCTGCCTGCCCGTAGCCGAGGGCGTTCAATTGTCGGAGGGCTTGAATGGATTTCTCATAAACGCCGTGGCCGCGTTGCGCCGTGACATTCTCTTCCGAGTAGCAGGGCAGGCTGGCAAAGATTTCCACCTGATGTTCGGCCAGGAACTCGGCCAAGTCTTCCTGGCCGGGCTCAAACAGGACGGTCAAATTACAGCGGTCCAGCACATGCCGACCGTCCTGGCGGTTTTGCTCAACCAGAAAGCGGAAGGACGGATTCAGCTCGGGCGCGCCGCCGGTCAGATCGACCGTTCGAGCTCCGGCCGCACGGATGAGTTCGAGGGCCAGTTCAGCCGTCCGCGGGGCCATGATCTCGGTCCGTTTCGGACCGGCGTCTACATGACAGTGGAGGCAGGCCTGGTTGCACAGCTTGCCCAGGTTGATCTGAACGGTCCCCAGCTCGGCCCGTTTGAGGGGCAGGCCCCCCTCCTGGCATAGCCGCTCGGTGAAAGGCTGAAAAGATTGTTCAGCGGCGAGCATGCGCGTGTATCCACTCCCTTGGCTAACAGCATTTACTCGGCGCACAGCACGCCTGCGTGTCTGTGGTCGCTCGATAATCGAGTTCCTGGGTTCCGGGTTCGCCCTTATGGGCAACCACGGTCATGGACCGGAATGCGATCCCTTCGACCGTTCGCCACGCCTGCTCGTCACGCTTGAGGACGGCTATTCCGGAGAAACCGGCTTCTTCGAACGCTGTGATGAATGCCTTTTCCTGCATGGCCCCAGAGATGCAGCCGCTCCATAATTCGGAGTCGGCCTTCATGTGGGCCGGCACCGGTTCGTCGGCAACAATATCGGAGATGACCGTCCGCCCGTCCCGGCGCAGCACCCGAAAGATTTCACCAAACAGTTGCCGTTTGTCTGCGTCCTGGACCAAGTTAAGCACGCAGTTCGAGACGACAACGTCAACACAACCGTCGGCAATGAGCGGCCGCTGCGCACGCTGTTCGGCCATGACCGCCTCAAAGGCTTGGAGTTCTTCAAACGAGGCTACAGGCTGCTCGCGCAGATGGGCATCTGCGGCATCGAGGTTGGTCCGCAAATCCTGGATTCTGCCGCGATGAAACTCGACGTTGTGATAACCCAGTTGTTCGCCAATGGAGTGACGGTGTTTCTCCGCCAGGGCTAACATCTCCGGCGTCATATCAACGCCGATAACCCGACCTTCGGCCCCAACGACCTGAGCGGCGATATAACAGATCTTGCCCGCGCCCGAGCCGAGATCAAGCACGGTTTCGCCGGGCCGGAGGTGCTGCGAAGGGTCTCCACAGCCGTAATCACGCGCAAGAATTTCTTCGGGGATGAGCGCCAGCAAGCGCGGGTTATAGTCCACCGCACAACACAGCGCCGCTTCCTCCTGCTGTGCTCCCACTGCATAGCGGTCCTTGACCGCCCGTTCGACATCAAACATTTCTGCCATTGCTTCTTCTCCTTCTGGATCACGGCCATTGGAGTGAGGTCAGCATACTATCGTATCTCTTCATCAGTGTACTAGTGTGCCGCGGACGATCAAGCTACCACCGTGCGGCGCGTTCTGGTGGAGGCCCGGGTTTTGCTTCACTGTTGACGGAGTCCTGTAGACATCTTATTTCGAGAGGGATGGCTATTCATGCTGAGGAAGACTGAATGCCAACGACCAAAGACGACGCAGTCTCGAAATCGGATACAGTGGCGGGCTTCCGTCTCCTACCGCACTTCGAGCGTTTCAACCAAAAAGATGACGTGTTTCGTCGCTCGTGGTGGGATGAACGCATTCGGACCCGGAAGAGCGAGTTATTCTACGAGACGTATAGAGAGCCGCTCAAAACCTGGCGCAAGGTTGATGGCTTTACCCAAAAGGATTATGCGCTCCGCAATGCCGCCTGGCATGTCAGCGACCTCTTCACCGAACTCAAACAGGACCAGGATCGTCGAGAAGGCTTTTCCGACGAGTTTACCTTGTACCGAGACGTGGCCGCAGAGCAGACGGACCTGGGGACACCGGCTCAAGCTGCGGCCGAGATCAAACGGGTCGGAAAATCCTTTGGCGCAGATCTGATTGGCGTTGCCGAGTACGACGAACGCTGGATGTACGTGCATAAATTCAGCGACATGAGTAAACGCGAAAAGCCGCAGGAAATACCCGAGGGCCTGTCGTCCGTCATTGTGGTTGCTCAGGCCATGGACTACGACCTGATTCGGACCGTTCCGTCGGCCCTCAGCGGGGCGGCCACCGGTCTGGGGTATTCGCACGACGCGCTCGTCGTGCTGTCACTGGCCCAGTATATCCGCAACCTCGGCTATAACGCGATTGCGAGTATGAACGATACCGCACTCGCCATTCCGTATGCGATCAAGGCCGGCTTGGGCGAATATGGGCGGCTTGGGCTGTTGATTACCAAAGAGTTCGGCCCTCGCGTCCGGCTCGGCAAAATTTTTACCAACCTGCCGCTTGCTCCCGATAGACCGATTCGGTTTGGAGTGAAGGAATTTTGCGAGATCTGTCGGCGGTGTGCTGAGGGCTGTCCGGTGAACGCTATCCCCTCGAACGCCCCGTCGGACGAAACCTACAATCAGTCCAACATCAAAGGGGTGGTGAAATGGACGGTCGATGGGGAAAAATGTTTCGGCTATTGGGCCGCCCAAAATAGTGACTGCTCTATTTGTATTCGGGTGTGCCCCTACAACAAGGACTTCTCCAAATGGTATACGCGGCTCGGACGCTGGCTGGCCGGCACGCGCTTACGCAAGCTGATGTTGCGGCTTGACCTTGCCCTGGGTTTTGGAAGCCGGATGCCCTCGAAGCGATGGTGGCGGGGGGAAGGAGAAACCGCGGGTGGCTCCTGAGCCGCTTGGCGCGGGGGAAGAAGTGAGAGCTGTCGAACGACCCTGCTCGTCCGACCGACAATCTCGTCTCAGCCCGGAAAGGTCACCTCAGGTACGGTTTGCATGGCCCGTTCAATCGCTTCGGCCGGATACTCGTAACGTTCGAGTTTCCCGGCGTGGTAGTCGGCATAGGCGCTCATATCAAAATGACCGTGGCCGCTCAGATTAAACGCAATGACTTTCTTTTCGCCGCTTTCCCGGCACTTTACGGCCTCGTTCATCGCGGCGCAGACCGCGTGGTTGGACTCGGGCGCCGGCACTATCCCTTCGGCTCTGGCGAACGCCACACCGGCCTCAAAGGTCTCAAGCTGATCAAACGCGGTGGCTTCGATATGGCCGCCGTGGGCGAGCGCACTCACGTGTGGTGCCATGCCGTGATAGCGCAGCCCGCCGGCATGGATGGTGGCCGGCATAAACGAATGGCCCAGCGTATACATCTGACAGATCGGTGCCACGCAGCCGGCGTCGGCCCAATCCCAGGTGAAGGCGCCTTTGGTTAAGGTCGGGCAGGCGGCCGGCTCAACCGCGATGATACGCGTACGCTTGCCGTGCTTGAGTTTCTCTCGGACAAAGGGAAAGGCAAAACCGGCAAAATTCGATCCTCCTCCGGCACAGCCGATCACAATGTCCGGATACTCGCCGGCCATCTCCATTTGCAGCAGGGTCTCCTCACCAATAATGGTTTGATGGAGTAACACGTGCGGAAGAAAAGAGCCGAGACTATACTTTTTTGTCCCCCCGGACGTTTGGGCTGCTTCGATCCCTTCGGAGACCGCCAGCCCCAATGAGCCGGGATGGTCCGGGTTGTCGGCCAAAAACCGCCGGCCCACTGCGGTGCGGTCGGACGGACTGGCAAACACCTCGGCACCATAGGTCGTAATCACGTGGCGGCGGTAGGGTTTTTGCTGGTAGGAGATACGGACCATATACACCTCGCAGCCCAGCCCGAACATATTGCAGGCCATGGCCAACGCGGTGCCCCACTGGCCCGCCCCCGTTTCCGTCGTCAGCGTCTCGATACCTTCTTGCTTGGCGTAAAAGGCCTGGGCCACGGCCGTGTTCGGCTTATGCGAACCAACCGGACTGACGCCCTCGTATTTGTAGTAGATATGGGCCGGGGTCTGGAGCGCCTGCTCCAGGCGGCGAGCCCGAAAAAAGGGAGTCGGCCGCCAGAGTTTATAGATATCGCGGACCGGCTCCGGGATCTCAATATATTGCTCTTGGCTGACATCCTGAGCGAGGAGCGCTGTTGGCGTAAAGGAAGCCAGGTACTCGGGTGTGACCGGCTGTTTGGTTTCCGGGTGGAGCGGCGGCATCAGGGGCACGGGCATATCGGCGTTGATGTTATACCAGGCCGGAGGCATCCGGCGTTCTTCCAACAGATATTTGATCTGGTCGCTCATGCACTCAATCCTTGAGCCGGGTCGCTACGCCTGAGTCACGTCGCAGGCCGGCCATACGCCGTCCCTGGGTCGTGATGCTGCTCCGAAATCCGCGATACTGCATAATTCCTTGCCCTTCTTATGCAATAGGCTCGGCACTATAGCATCTTTTTTTCGGTCAGTCGTCAGGCGGTAGGAAAACCTCACTTCTCGCGGCGTGTATGCGAATTCGTAACCTGCCTCAGCCATCTCTCTAGCCGGGGCGAGACTCCTTACGAGCTATACTTTCCCTTTATTGAGAGCCGTCGACACGCTAGAAGAGACGCTGTGTAATAGAGTAAGGAGGAATGGAGCATCATGACAGGGCAAGTCGACGGAAAAATTGCATTGGTGACGGGTGGGGGGTCGGGTATTGGTCGGTCTACGTCATTGGCGTTCGCCCGCGAAGGCGCGACGGTCGTTGTGTCCGATGTGGTTGTTGAAGGTGGAGAGGAGACGGTCAATCTCATCACATCCGCCGGGGGCGAGGCGGCGTTCGTTCAAACCGATGTGGCCCAAGCCGCAGAAGTCGAGGCATTAGTCACGCGAGCGGTTGAGACGTATGGGCGGCTTGACTGCGCCTTCAATAACGCTGGCATTGCGGGGGCTGCGGCTCGGACCGGAGAGTATACACCGAAACACTGGGACCGGGTGATTGCGATTAATCTGACCGGGGTGTGGCTGTGCATGCAGTACGAACTGCGGCATATGCTGACGCAAGGCAGCGGTGTGATTGTCAATACCGCCTCGGTTGCCGGCCTGGTTGGTTTTCGGAGTGGCTCTGCGTATGTGGCCGCAAAGCACGGTGTGGTCGGACTGACCAAAACCGCGGCGTTGGAATATGCCAAATCCGGTATTCGCGTGAACGCCGTATGTCCAGGGGTCATCCGCACACCGATGTTCGAACGCGGCATGGAGATAGACCCACGCATAGAAGACGGGATGACCGCCAGAGAGCCGATTGGTCGCTTGGGAAAACCCGAGGAGATTGCCGAAGCCGTGGTCTGGCTGTGCTCGGATGCGGCGTCGTTCGTGACCGGCCATCCAATGGTTGTTGATGGCGGTTGGGTTGCCCAGTAGGACTGGAAGAAAGGAGCGGAGGAGTCTCAAGGAAATATTCTTCCCAGCGGCCCGTACTCCGTCTTTTGCCCAAACGCGCTCACCGTCCCCGAGCGTGGGTCTCGGCGGCTCCACTGTCCGGCTTGCCCCGTCTGAAAGAATTCGTCGATCAACCCATTAAAGCGTTCGGGCTCTTCCAGGTTCAACAGATGGCCGCTTTTCGGAAAGATGCTGAGTCCTGCGTAGGGCATGGTGCGTTTGAGATACAGATTGACATCCAGACAGGATTCATCCTCATCGCCGACAACCAGGAGTGTCGGCGTGGTCACCGCGCGCAGGGCAGCGGTGAGATCGTACAGCGAGGGCCGTTCAGCCTGGACGCGGCGCAGGGTATGGGCTGAGCCCACGGCAGAGTGTTCAGACAGGTGAGCCGCAAACCGCTCCCAGACTACGTGGTTTTTGTTCTGAAGCTGTACCCGGCTGGGGCCGGAGGAAATCCCTGCCGCCTCGACCGAGTTCACCTGTAATATTTTCTCTGCCACGGCGGTGGTATCGGCTAGGAACTGTTTGCGCGTTTCTGGATACGCACCCGAACCACCACTGGCAAATACGAGCGCACGGACTCGCTCGGGGTGCTGCATGGTGAGCATCAGGCCCGTATAGGCTCCCATACTCAGGCCGACGACAAAGGCCTGCTCAATATCGAGCGCGTCAAGCACGCCTTTCAGATCAGCGGTAGAGAGGTGCTGGCCGTAGAGCGCCTCGTCTTCAGGAACGTCCGAGGGTGGATAGCCCCGGGCGTTATAGACGACGCACCGATAGTGCTGAGAGAAATGCTCGACCTGCGGCTGCCAGCTTCGTGCATCGCCGCCAAACTCGTGGACAAAGATAATCGACTCTCCAGAGCCGGCCTCTTCAACGTGAAGGCTGATGCCATTTATTGGTATGCGTGTCATGCGCAATCCTTCCGGGCGCTATTGTGGCCGGCCCACTCGCGGAATGCCGGCCATCAGTTCGCTGGCCAGTTCCGTGCGGACGATCCGGGCTCCGTCCGCCAGGGCTTTCATTTTTCCGCGGGCCGCTTCGCGGCTGCGAGGAATCATACCACAGTCCGTACACGGGTAGAGTTTGTCCGACGCGACATAGGGCAGGACGGCTCGAATGCGGTCCGCAACGGTCGCGGGAGTTTCGATCTCTTCCGTCCCCACATCAATAACCCCAACCATCAGGTCTTTGCCTCGGGCCAGTTCGAGGACAGATGGATCGACACCGGAGGCCGCACATTCGATCGAGATCATACCGATCGTACTGGTGCGAAGAAGAGGCAGAGTGCGGTGATAATGGTGCCAATCCGTATTCGTTGTCTTCCAGGCCAGGACCTGGGGAACGCCATAGCCGTAGCAGATGTGGACCGCGGTCTTTGCCCGGACTCCCTCGGCCGCGGCTTCGAGCGTGGCGATACCCCATTCCTCAACCGCATCGAGATAGATATTAAAGCAGGGTTCATCGAACTGAACGATGTCACAGCCGTTCTCGGCCAACTCACACGCCTCGTCATTGAGGATGCTCGCCAGGTCCGCGGCGAGCCGTCGCGACTCTCCATAATACTCATCCGCCAGGGTATCCGCGGTGGTCATCGGACCCGGAAGGGTGACTTTCACCGGCTGGGTCGTGTGCCGCTTGAGGAAGCGTAGCGCGTCAAGAAAAATAGAGCGCGGTCGGCGGATTGGGCCGGTGACACGGGCGACCGCGACCCTGGTCCCATACCGGCCGCCGCGTGTCTCTTTTTGAACCATACGGCTGAAATCAATCCCGCTCAGCTCTTCGGTCAATCCCCAGATGTAATGGCGGCGGCGCTGCTCTCCGTCCGTGACAATATTCATGCCGGCTTCGTGCTGATCGAGCACGGCCAGACGTACGGCGTCATCCTGACCCTCGGGTAAAGTGTCAGCCGCGAGCCGCAAGGAAACAGACGAGATCTGGTTCTGCGGGGCGAGCCAGGTCGGGCGCGGCAGACTGCCGGTAATCATTGTTTTCAGCATGGTGGATTCTATATCTCCTTTTTCGATTCAGCGCCAAGCGCGGGACGCGTCCCTGGTTCCCCCGGAATGGTTTTGACATAGTTCGACGGAACGTCTATAGGAAAGGAAGTGGACTTGAAACTCACGCTTTTGTTCTGCTCGCTCTTTTTTCTGGCCTCTTTTGCACAGGCGCAAATGACAGATCGAGGCGTTATCGAATCCCCGTCTGCCTTTGTCAGTGGTATTGGCTTTATTGCTGGCTGGAAATGCAACACCAACGACATTGAACTGGAGCTTATGAGTACGAGCGGAGCGCGGGAGGATGTGCTCAAGCTCAACCCTGCTCAAAATATGCCGCGTTCTGACACCGCAGGGGTCTGTCTTGGTGAAGAGAACAATGGCTGGATTATCCAGGTCAACTGGAATGAGTTGATTGGGTACGACAGGGTCGTTGCGAGAGACAACGGGGAAGCGTTTGATTCTCGGAGCTTCACCATAGGGCATACCGGGCTGCCTTTCATTCGCGATAAAGCCGGCACGGAAGTGGAGGTGGTTGATTTCCCCTCATCGGACACGGCCACCACGCTGACCTGGTCCACCGCCACCCAGCATTTTGAAGTCTCTGGCACAGAAGACATCGCCCCCTGTATCGGGGATGCCTGCGAGGGAAACGGGGAGGGAAC
>WTHD01000365.1 GCA_011523265.1 Candidatus Binatota bacterium | reverse complement strand
AGATGTCGCGGCGGTTCATGTCGATCAATCTCGCCAAGCCGATGGAGACCGTGGGTCAGAACCCCTTCGTGCTGTGCGCCTGGCCGTCTTTCGCCGACCAGCCGTATATCACCAACTACCGGATCTATGATGACCGCGTGGGCGAGACGACGCGGTTCACTTATCGCCCCAACCACGAGTGGTACTGGCTTCCGCAGCAGACGTCGACCGAAGTGTCGATGCTCAAGTGTTACGACTCGGTGACCGACGGCTCGGTGTCACGCTGGTCGTTCCACTCTGCCTGCATCGACCCGACCGCACCCAAGGACGCACCGTGCCGCAAGAACGTGGTGGTCCGCTCCTATATCTTCTTCTAGGGAGACAACCCGACGTAGCGCTCTCCTCGCTGCGTCGGGGAGAGCAGGGACGTAGCAGTCTTTTACCCGGCGGGTGAGTGCCGGTTGCCAACGCGCCGCCCCCACTCGCCCGCGCTGACAGATTTTCCGGTTCGAGGTATTCACCGCATCTTAGAGGGACAAATTGACGACGTACGAACCTTTCACGGTCGACATTCCGGAAACGGCTCTCGTAGATCTTCGCGAGCGTCTGCAACGGACTCGACTGGCGCCGGAGTTCGCGAACGATGATTGGCGCTTCGGCACGAATGGGGCCTATTTGCAGGAACTGCTGGACTATTGGGCGACAGATTTCGACTGGCGCGCACAAGAAGCCGCGATCAACCGGTTTTCGAACTACAAAACGACGATTGACGACGTTCCTATCCACTTCATCTATGAAAAAGGCAAGGGCCCGAACCCGACGCCGCTGATATTAAGCCATGGCTGGCCTTGGACGTTCTGGGATTGGCACAAAGTTATCGGTCCGCTCACTGATCCCGCGGCCTACGGTGGCGATCCAGCAGATTCATTTGATGTCATCGTGCCGTCCCTGCCAGGCTTTGGTTTTTCGACACCACTGACGACGACCGGGTTCAATTTCTGGCGCTCTGCTGATCTATGGGTCTCACTCATGCGCGAGGTGCTGGGTTACGACAAATTTGCCGCCGGCGGAGGAGACTGGGGTTCGCTCACAACCGCCCAACTGGGACATAAATACGCCGAGCACATGATCGGCGTGTACCTACTTTTGATGGCGCCGCTCACGCTCTTCAACGTGCCGCTCAGCACATTACCCGAAGAATCGGAGTTTTCCGCAGATGAAGCCGGCTGGTACGAACGAAACCAGAATTTTTTCACGGATGGAAGTGGCTATTCGGCCATTCAATCGACGAGACCCCAGACTATTGCCTACGCAATGAACGACTCGCCCACCGGGTTATGCGCCTGGATCCTGGAGAAACGCCGCAGCTGGAGCGATTGCGGCGGCAATGTCGAGAGCCGCTTCAGCAAAGATGACCTGCTGACGGGGATCAGTATCTACTGGTTCACCCAGTCGTATGGAACCTCGGCACGTTACTACTATGAGTGTACACACAACCAGTGGCAGCCAGCGCATGATCGGACCCCGGTGGTCGAGGCCCCGGCCGGGGTTGGCGTGTTTTCAGAAGAGGCGTTCTTCATGCCACGGAGTTGGGCCGAGCGTTATTACAACCTTCAACATTGGACGATGATGAAACCTGGCGGGCACTTTGCGCCGATGGAAGAGCCACAGGCGCTTACTGAGGACATACGGACGTTCTTTCGCTCATTGCGGGGATAGTGCCCGCCCAGAAACCGCGATCAATAACGACGCCGAACGTAGTGCGCACCGCTTCAGCACGGAAAATTCATACTCAAGCCCAACAGACGTACAAAACCAGTGAACGGGATCTCATCGGAACCACCTGCTCAAGGACGTCAGTGAGGAGGCGCGCTACTCCTTCAGGCGAGGATGGTCTGAAATTCCTCCTCTGTTGGCTGGGCCTCAAACTTCGGAATCGCGGGGTCCATCGCATCCCACGGTTGGGCACTGGCCGTCCAAATGTCGGCGGCAGGCCGCACCCAACTCGGGTCATCCAAACTCCCGGCACGGAGGGACATCATGGCGGGATACGCCGACGGGAGGGCGACCAGCGGGGAGCTACACGTCGGGCAGAAGCCATGGCGGACCGAGGTCCTGCGCTCCCCAACCGTCTCGTAGTATTGGGGACTCCCCTGGGTGAACTGCACCTGGGCGGCAGGAACGCCAACAACGGTACTGTATGCGCTGCCCGTAATACGTTGGCAGTCACGACAGTGACAGTTGAGAGACATCATAGGCTCGGCCGAACATTCATACCGAATCGCGCCACACGCGCACCCACCCGTAAAGGGAGTTGAAACCGGCATAAGAGCATCCTCCTTTTGCCTACGGCCTTAGCAGGGTGGCGGGTGGGTCACAAGCCGAAAGGCGAAGACGCTATTGGCAGCGCTGGCAGAAGCTGATTCTTGTCCTGACTTGTGGTAGATGAGGATGAGAATATATTTTCGAGGGACGCAAGGATGACGACAGCACAGATCAATTATGCCATCCCGAACCCGGATGGCAGCCAGCGCTACGCGTATGACAACAGTTTTCAACCACTGCCCGCCGGGGTGACGCGGCGCAAGAACGGGGAATCGCAGACGTTTACCGTTGAGATGCACGACGGCCGGACGTTGTCACCGCCCCCCTCGTTAATGAGAAATGGCTATTGCCTGGCCAGGGATTTCGACACCGCACTCGATTTACAAAACGACGGCTTGGACTCCGAGCAGATCGTGCAGACGTATTACCCCGAAATTCGTCGCCTCGTCACTGAAGCGCTTGGCGGTGCCGACGCGGTGAAACGCGCGATTGTCTTCGACCACACGATTCGCTCAAGGGTCCGAAAGGCCACAGGAGAAAAAGAGACCAACGGCGAGAATGTCGGCGGCTATGCGAGTGCGGCGCATAACGATAACACGAGTGCTTCGGCGAAAAATCGGGTGCGTTTATTGTCTCAAGCGAAAGCGGCGGGCGGCAGCTTGACCTTGCCCACACCGCCGTTAACGGAGCGCGAGGCGGAAGAAATCGTGTCCGGACGGTTTGGGATATTTAATGTCTGGCGGCATTTCCGCAAGGACTACCCGGTCTTGGATTACCCACTGGCGGTACTCGATGCCCAATCTGCCCGTCCGAAGGACTTCCTCAGCAGTCTCTATATTTATCCCGACCGCGTAGGGGAAGTGACCAGTGTTATCAGAAATCCCGAGCATCGTTGGATCTACTATAGCGAAATGCGTCATACCGAGGCTTTGATTTTCAAGGTGTTCGACTCTTCATCCGAACTCAGGATGTGCACCGCCGAACAATGTCCGCCCAATACGGCGCATACCTCTTTTTGCCTCGCCGGCTCGGATGCTTCCACACCCGCGCGCGAATCGATTGAGTGTCGGGTTTTGGTGGAGTTTATGGCATAACTGATGATTTCGGGTGGAAACCGATGATTCCTGTAGAGACGTGTGGTACGAGTGGATATATCGTGATGAGTGCACACCACAGTGACGCCTCACACGAGAGTCATAATCTGACCATACGGTACGGAAGGTAACACGAGGGACCGCGCTCACGCGCGGAAAGGAGAGTCTCAAATGACATTGACAGCAACTGAACTCTATACCGGCAACCACGGTATCATGGACACGGACGGGCATATCATTGAACCGGCTGATCTGTGGATCGGCGACCTGATGGAAGCCAAGTATAAGGATCGGGGCCTCCGCTTCGGTCGGACTGCTGAGGGGCCGCATCTCCAGCTAGACGGGCAATTCCTCCGGGGCAATGACCTCAAGAGTGTCCAAGCGATCATGGGTATGGGTCGGACACTCGCGGAGATGAAGGAACTCAAGATGGAATGGCCGGGGGACGCTGATCCAGCCGGCTACAACTCCACGGCGCGACTGGCCCGAGCGGACGCTGAGGGACTCAAATATACCGCGATCTTCACGTCCCTCGGGCTCCTGTGGAACACCCACATCACGGACATTGAGTTGGCCCATGCAATGTGCAGGGCCTACAATCGGTGGGTGATTGACTTCTGCTCCGGGAGCAATGGCCGGCTTGTGCCGATAGCGCATTGCTTTCTTGGGGACCCCAAGGTCGCAGCGGAAGATCTCACAGCAGCGGTGAAGGCAGGCGCCAAAGGTGCGATGATCGTGACCTTTAATATCCGGAGATTACCCTTGGGAGATACGGAATGGGACCCCTTTTATGCCGCCGCGCAGGATCTGGATGTGCCTATTTGCATCCACGTGTCTGGCGAGCTGCGGGAGTATCGGCCGTTTACCAGAATCCAGCCTAAGATTCTGCATGACGGTGGACAATTTCTTATGTCCGTCCTGGGTGGCAGAGTGGCCATGGAAATCGCTCTCGTCGATATGTTTCAGTACGGGCTGTTCGAGCGCTTCCCGCGACTGCGCGTCGGCTTCTTTGAAGGAGGCGCGGGTTGGGTCCCCTCCTTGCTCGATAAGATGGAAGCGGTCTTCGATACCCAGGTCGGTGAGCGCGGTGTCAAGCTAACCGCTCGACCGAAGGAGACGTTCGCTCAGCAATGCTTTGTGAGCGGCGATCCAGACGAAACGGGGTGGGCAAAAACAATCGAAGACTTCGGCCCCAATCAATTCGGCTGGGCGTCGGATTTTCCGCATCCTGACCACCCCGGAAACTATATGGAACATCTTGCTCACCTCGCCGGGAGCCTCCACACACCGGAAGCCCGCAACGGCCTGTTAGGAGATGCCTCGGTCCGGTTTTTCGGGCTGGCTTGAGGACGTTTACAGCACGCATTCGCCGACAAACCGCTGCACTTGCCGGTTTTTGTCAAAAGAATGTACTGTCCTTGGGCACTGTCATACAGCTGAGGAACTTCATGGCCAAACCTCGTTTCCCGACGGACGGTCCCCTCCGCCTGTACTACCACCACACCAGCAGCGCCTCGATGCGCGTGACGCTGTATTTACGCTGTCGTGGCGTACCGTCTTCGCACGTCACCCTGGTGAGTACGGGTTTCGGCACCGATGACCGCGGTATCCCCGTTTACACCATGCCGCAAAACGATCCCGAAACGGAGCGGCTGGGTACGACGGATCTGAAGGCCTTCAACCCGGAGGGGCGCGTCCCCGTACTGTTGCTGCCGGACGGAAGAACGATGACGCAATCGGGGCCGATCATCGAGCTGATCGAAGACTGGTTCGACCATGACGGCCCGCCGCTGTTACCCGCAGACCCCTGGCTGCGGGCGCAGGTTCGCCGCATCATGTGGATCATTGCCGCCGATACCCAGCCGTATCAGAATATCCCGTTTATTATCCAGGCCATCGGCGAATGGGGTATGGCCAAAGCACCTCCGACGGAGCATCCGCTCCGGCTGCACTTCATCCGCCGTGAATTCGGTGCCATCGAACACATCATGTCGCAGTGTGCCGGGAAATTCTCTGTCGGCGACTCGATCACCTACGCCGACTGCTTCATCGTCCCGCAGATACGAAACGCGCTGCTGGCTGGCATTGACCTGCCGAGTGAGTTTCCAACGCTGAACCGCGTGTGGGAAAACATGCTGGCCGTGCCCGAAGTCCACGCGGTCCTGGACCAGGCCGGCGGCGTCGTTCAGCCGCTCTTTTTCGATAAGGAAAAATTCGAAGTCTACGCCGACAACGCCAAACCCGGGTAGGGGTTGTCGTCATGATTGGCACTGACGAGCAAGCACGAGCCCCAACCGTTCGTTGAGACCCACGTCACCGGCTCTCAACTACGCTTCGCTCACGACCCGGCTCGCAGCTTCGATGGCCCCTTCGCCATGGGGGATGTTCAGCGCTTTCAGACCTGCATCGATCACCGCGAGCACGCCCAAGGTCATGTGCGCATTCACGTGCCCCATGTGGGCGACACGGAAGAAACCATGGTAGGCGGGGTCGGAAGGTTCAGCCATGCCCAGTCCGATGCCCAGGGTCACCCCGGCCTTTTTTTCGGTCCAGCGCCTCAGTTCGGTGGCATGCGGGGCATCCATGGAAGCCGCAGTGACCGAGTGGGAACGGTCTTTTGGGTCGTTGATGTTGAGACGAATGGAACTGCCCACTCCCCAAGCATCGAACGCGGCCCAGACCGCTCGGCTGAGTTTTGCATGCCTGTCCCAGGCTGCCTCAAGTCCTTCCTCTTCCAGCAGCATGGTCAAAGCCTCACGCAGTCCAAAAAGATGGTGCGTCGGGGCGGTGCCGAAAAAGTAGTGATAAAACACTTCCGGGTGGATTCGCGGACGCAGGTCCCAGTAAGGAGTAACCAGGTCCGCTTTCTTCCGCGCTTCGAGCACCCGTTGGTTGAAAAACATGAACCCCAGTCCCGGCGGAGTCATCAGGCCTTTCTGGCTGCCCGCCACCATCAGGTCCACGCCCCAGCGATCCATCTCAAAGGGCTCACAGGCCAAGCTGGCCATGGAGTCGACCATATACAGGGCCGGGTGCCCGCAGGAACGGATGCACTCGCCCAGGGCGGCGAGATCATTTCTGACCGAACTGGCCGTGTCCGTTTGCACGACCAGAA
>WTHD01000358.1 GCA_011523265.1 Candidatus Binatota bacterium | reverse complement strand
TCGTATGCATTCGCCACCGAAACAATTCCATACAGTCTCACAAGCCCACAAGAAAACAGGGGTGGAGGGGATGTTGTTTAGCTTACCGGCTTGTACCGTTCATTTGGCAATCCTGAGTCTCTCGTTCTTTTCTCGACCTGTCCGGTCTACCATTGTCCGATTTTTCGGCGGTCCACGGTTACATGCGGATCGCAGGGGAGCAGAGTTCTCAGAAATATAGACAGATTTCCTATTCATGCTCCACCTCCCCCAAACTCTTTTTATCCTGCAACTGGCTCTCCTCTTCGCTCTGCCCGTAGGAAGCTTTGCACAAAACCCCCCTGGGGAACGCTCCGCCATGAGCGATCTTCAGGTGAGCCAAGAAGATATTGCCAACGAGCACATCTCGCCCGACAGGCTGCGCCGTAAGGGTGGCCTGATCTTCTCAACCCCGTTTACCAAGCTCGATGGCCACGGGCATGGGCCTGTGAGTGCGCATGAGCCCGACTCTCTTGAAACACGCCCGACTCTCCAAGGGAACGGGACCTTTTTGCGCGTCAACGGGCTCGACGCGCAGACCTGTATGGAATGTCATTCGGTCCTGAGTAATGCCGTTGTGCCCTTCCGGTTTGGCGTCGGTGGGGTCGGGTCCGGGAGTTCGAATGCGATGTTTAAGCCGACATGGATTGACCCAACGACCGGCGGTAAGGAAAATTTTACCGGGCGGTTCATTAACCCGCCCTTTTTGTTCGGCTCGGGTGGGGTGGAGCTATTGGCAAAGGAAATGACTCTGGATTTGCAGCAGCTCAGAGCCCAGGCCCGGCAAAACCCCGGAACACGGGTCTCCCTGGTTTCCAAAGGAGTCTCGTTCGGCAGCATCTCCTGCCAACAGGACGGCACGTGCGACACCTCACAGGTCGAAGGGGTGAATGCGGACCTGGTGGTTCGTCCCTTTGGCCGCAAAGGCGAGTTCCCCACCGTCCGCGCGTTCGATGTCGAAGCGATGGAGTTCCACTTTGGTATGGAGCCCGTGGAACTGGTTGGGGAAGGAGTGGACAGGGATGGCGATGGCTTGGTCAACGAAGTCAGTATCGGCCAGATATCCGCCCTGCATATTTTTAATACGACCCTCACGCCGCCGCCGCCGTTTGTCAACAATCCACGCTGTGAGAACTCTCTCTGGGAGGTCACGCTCCCGCGCAACCTCTGTGATGCCCAAGACGGACAGGAGCTGTTTGAACACATCGGCTGTGCAGACTGTCATATCCCGGCCCTGACCACCAACAGTCCGCTGCTGACCTACAGTTTTCCCGAAGTGCCGACGGACCCGACCGCCAACGTTTTCTACCGTGTGGATCTGAGAGACTATCCTACGTTTTTTGAGGAGGCGGAGCACGGGGGTCTCGTGGTCCCACTGTTCGCCGACCTCAAACGGCACGACATGGGGCCGGAGTTGGCCGAGTCATTCGGAGACGAACTGGCCGCGCAGTTCACCACCGCCCGGCTGTGGGGCGTAGCCGATACCGCGCCCTACCTCCACGACGGACGAGCGCTGACCCTCACCGATGCGATAGTGCTCCACGGCGGGGAGGCGCAAGCGGCGCGCGATGCGTTTGTTCACACGCTGAACGCCCAGGAAAAGGAAGCCCTCTTGACCTTCCTCCGCTCGCTCAGAACGCCCCACGCAGATGACGTTGCCCCTGATCTTCAGTCAGAGAACGACGGAAGAGACTGAAAACACTAATTTTCTTCGAACACGTCGTCCGGACCATACTGCGCCTGAAACGCCTGAAGCGCACGATTGAAGGCCGGGTCTTCTTCCGCATCGAGCAGCGCGTCCGTCGCGGACGGATCGAGCCGGGCCACGGCCGCCTGCCAGCGCTCCAGTCGCGGCGGAGACAGGGGAACGGACACGGTGTAGTGCAGTTCGGTATCCTCACTGAGCAGGATAACCGTCAGCTTCTCCTGTCGGACGAGCTTCCGCACAATGGCAGTGTCGCTCGCCTGTCTCGGGTTGAGATAGAACACGCCGCCCTTGCTCCCCCCGAACGTCGGGTGCAGTTGGTAACCGATGGCCACCACCCATATCCCCTTTGGGCTCTGCCACGTACACAGGCTCAGGCTGAGCGGCAGGGGCGCGTCGATAAACCAGTCCAGGTCTTCGACCCGGCTGACAACGGCCAACTCCTGGGTGCCCTCACGGTCAATAAACCGGACGGAGTACAAGGGTTCTTCCATTAAAAGCAGCCAGCTTTCTCGGTTAATCACCACACCGGTCGGTTGCATTGAGGGTGCTCCTCTCCTTACGCGCTTGACCCACAGGCACGCATCTATCATACATGGCACTCGCATGGCAGGTTCGACGCTGGAATGCCCAGGGGCCACGGCGGGGCGTTCGGTGTAAGGAGCGTAAACACCGGTCATCATACAAGGAGGGACCATGGCGAGGCCGGTCAGGTATAAGATCGTTGGACTGCTGTTCTCCGGAACCATCATCAACTACATCGACCGGGTGAATATCTCTGTGGCCGCGCCGGTTATCATGGCCGACTCCGGCTGGAGCAAGAGTGAGTTCGGGATGGTCTTCTCCGCCTTCCTGGTTGGCTACGCCGTGCTCCAGTTGCCAGGCGGCCTGGTGGCCGACCGCTGGAGCGCACGGAAAGTGTTGGCCCTCGCCTTTTGTGGCTTCTCGCTTTTCACGGCCCTGACCCCGCCGGCCATTGCCGCCTTTTGGCTGCTGCTCAGCGCGCGCTTTCTGGTCGGCATGTTTGAGTCCGTGACCATTCCGGCGCTCACCTCTGTCAACGCCCGGTGGATTCCGCGGGCCGAGTTCGGCCGTGCGCAGACCCTGAGCGTGTCCGGCGTGACGGTCGGTCAAATGATTGCCTACCCGCTCACCACCTGGATTATTCTCCACTTCTCCTGGCAGCTCGTCTTCTATTTTAACGCCCTGCTCGGCTTTGTCTGGGCGGCGGTGTGGCTGTGGTCTTCCACAGACACGCCCGGTGAGCATCCAAAGATTGATGCAGCGGAACGCAGCTATATTGAATCAAACCTGCCCCCCCGTCCGGCCGTTCCGCTGCCGTTGTGGACCGTGTTTTCCAGCGCGTCGCTACTGACCGTGACCCTGGCCTTTATGTGTTTTGCCTACGTGCTGTGGATGTTCCTGTTCTGGTTTCCGACCTACTTGGTGGAGGCGCGCGGCATGTCTCTGGGGGTCATGGGCACGGTCGGCATTTTTATGCACGGCGCGTCGTTCCTCGGTGTTATTGGAGCTGGGATGCTGTCAGACTGGCTGCTGCGCAACGGCTGGAATGCGCAGTTCGCCCGCGTGCGCTTTGGTGCTTTCGGCCTCACCCTGGCCCTGCCCTGCCTGGTTCTGGCGGCTCAGACCTCCTCGCCGCTGATCTGTACCGTTTTTCTGGTTCTTTTTTACGGACTGTTCAGTATGGGCATCGGGGTGTTTACCACTGTTGCCCTGGAGTTTAATCCACATCAAGCCGGCGCTATCTTCGGCATGATGAATACGCTCGGGACCTTTGCCGGGGTTCTGGGTCCCTGGTCCGCCGGGCAGATGATTGAGTACAGCGGAGGAGATTGGACCATACCGCTGTTTGTCGCGACCGGGGTGGGAGCAGTCAGCGCCCTCATCCTATTTGTGGTCAAGATCAGGAAGATCGAAATAGAGGACGTTGCCTTGGCGGAGGCAGCGCAAAGCGGTTCGTGAGTATATGATAACAGTGATGGAGAGGAGGACCCTATGGCAGATCGACAGAAACTCTCGGATACGGACATTCAGGCCAGGCTGGGCAGTATGCCGGGCTGGAGCGTAGTCGACGGGAAGTTGCACCGGGAGTATAAGTTCCAGGACTTTATCCACGCCTTTGGTTTTATGGCCAGTGCGGCCCTGGTGGCGGAATCCATGAATCACCATCCCGAGTGGTTCAACGTCTACAGCACGGTGAACGTTGACCTGGCCACCCATGACGCCGGAGGCATTACCGAGCTGGACTTTACCCTGGCCGACAAGATGGAAGAACTCGCCAGCGCAGACAGTTGAAAACCGATTACCGTTTCCTCTCCTCTGGCGAGCTGAGGGCCTGACAGTTTGGCAGAGACTGGGAATCCGGGGGCAGGAAACAGCAACTCCCCTCCTGGGAGGGCGGCCATCCTGGCCGCCATGCGGGCTGGAAGCCCTCACTCCTAAAGGAGGAGAGGGGCGCGCTACACAGCATCGTGATTTGCTCTAGGGTGAGGGGGTGCCCAACGGGGAACAGCTCTCGGCTGTCCCGCTCCTGCGTCAGATAACGCCCGCTTGTTCGAGCTTTTGCAGCTTTTCTGCGGAGAGACCCAGCAGGCCCTGGTAAACGTCGCTATTGTGCTGACCGAGCAGAGGAGCGGGAGTGACTTCGACCGGGGAGTCGTCGAGCTGGATCGCGCAGCCGGGCATGGTGATGCTGCCGCGGGTTGGATGTTCAACGGTGGCGACCATGCCACGTTCACGCAGCTGCGGGTGGGTGAAAATATCGTGTGAGTCAAAAACCGCCCCACACGGCACACCGGCCTTTCCAAATCGCTCCATGACCTCGAACTTGGTGTACCGCGTGGTCCAGGCGCAAATAATGTCATACACCTCGTCAAAGCGGGTGTTGCGCTCGGACGTGGCGGTATAGCGCGGATCGCCGATCAAATCTTCGCGCTCAATCGTGCGCAGCAAACTCTCCCACATCCGCGGCGTCGTGGACATGAGATAGACGTAGTCGTTGGGTCCGCCCGGCGCGCAGGGATAGGTGTCTGTAGGAGCGGCATGGCTGAGGCGGTTGCCGCTACGCTGCACCACGGCATCGGCCTGAAGATGGTGGCGCATGGGCACCCGCATGTAATTGACCACCGCATCCTGCATGGATACTTCCACGTGCTGCCCCTTGCCCGTTTTGCCCCGCTGCAACAGGGCGGCCAGAATGCCGACGGCGCAGTGGATGCCCGTGCCGGTATCGCCGATAGTCGGGCCGGGTTTGAGCGGCGGCGAGTCGGGCAGGCCGGTAATGCTCAGGGCTCCGCCGGTTGACAGGGCAATCGAGTTGAAACTCTTATACTCGCTCCACGGCCCGGATGTGCCAAAGCCCTTGATGGTGGCATAGATCAGCCGCGGGTCGAGCTGCTGCAAGTCCGCATAGCCGAGGCCCAGCCGTTCCATGGTACCCGGAGAGAAATTCTCCAACACGACATCGACCTGCGGGATCAGGGAGCGGAAGAGATCACGGCCCGGCTCGGTCTTGAGATTGAGGGTAATGCTGCGTTTATTGGCGTTCAGCAGAATAAAGAAATGCGAATCGAGCCCCGGCTCGTTGGTCAGAAAGTTTCGCCCCGACTCGCCGGTGCGGGGTGGTTCGACCTTAATCACGTCCGCGCCCAGAAAGGCCAATAACTCCGTACACGACGGACCGGCTTCAAAATGCGACAAATCGAGAATACGCACATGATCGAGAGCGAGCATCGATTTTCTCCTTTTTTCTCAGAGCCTGCTACCCTACCATCCGGGTCGCGTCTCTGCCAAGCTTGTCAAATGGAGAACGGCAAGAGATAATCAGAACGCAGACTTTCAATCAGGGAGGGACAGCAGGCTATGCAGAACAAGAAAACGTATGATCGCACCACGCAGGATGTCGGCAACATCATCGGGATGGAACATGTGAATGTCACCGTGCCGGACCAGGCGATTGCTTCGACCTTCTATATCTCCGGCCTCGGGTTCACCCGCGACCCGTATATGATGGTCGGGCCGGGCAATATGTGGGTGAACGTCGGCCAGCAGCAGTTTCACCTCCCGGCGAGTGATCCCCAGGTGTTCAGAGGCCACATCGGGTTGGTGGTCCCGGACTTGAATACCTTGCAGACGCGGCTTGAGCGGGTCCAAAAACGCCTCGCCGATACGGCCTTTCGCTGGTCGGCCAAGAAAAGCCATGTTGCGGTCACCTGTCCGTGGGGAAATCAGTTGCGCTGTTACGCGCCGAGTCCGCAGTTCGGCAGCATGACGCTGGGCCTGCCCTATGTTGAGATGCCGGTCGCACCCCGCACGGCTCGCGGGATTTGCCAATTCTATCAGGATGTGATGAACACCCCAGCCAGAGTCCTCCAGGAGCGCGGCGCGGCGGTAGCTCAGGTTCAGGTCGGACGTTCCCAGGTTCTCCGTTTTCGGGAAACCTCGAAAACCATCCCCGCCTATGACGGCCATCATATCGCCGTCTACGTTACCAACTTTTCCGCTCCGCACGCCTTCCTGAAACGTCACAAACTGATTACCCAGGAGAGCGACGATCATCAGTATCGCTTTCAGGCCATCGTCAACCCCAAAACCGGCAAGCTGTTATGCGAGCTTGAGCACGAGGTCCGCAGCCTGTTTCATCCCATGTACGAACGGGAATTAGTCAACCGCAACGCCAGCCAGAGCATTTTTGCCTATCAGAAAGGGCAGGACGCATTTGCCGCCTGAGCGGCCTGCCAGCCAAACCCACCCCGCCGCTACGCAGCGGGGTGGGTTCCCCAGCCCCTAACC
>WTHD01000137.1 GCA_011523265.1 Candidatus Binatota bacterium | reverse complement strand
GTGGGTGTCCGCGTCCGGCCGGTTTCTAAAGTAGACAGAGAAAGGAAGACGTATGTCACTGCCGGATGGAAAAGTCGCCCTGGTGACGGGCGGAGCACGGGGGATCGGGCGGGGCATCGCCCTGGCCCTGGCAAACGCCGGAGCTGATGTGGCCGTGTCGGACATTGAAACCATGACGAGTACGGCCCAGCAGTATGGCGCGACCGCGGTCGGGGGATTTACGCAGGCTCAGCAAACTGCGGAAGAAATTATCTCCCTCGGGCGGCGCTCAGTCGCAATTCAGGCCGATGTCACCCAGAAAGACGATACTGTGCGTATGGTCGAGGAGGCCACGGGTGCGTTGGGCGGCCTGGATATCATGGTCTGTAACGCCGGCGTAGTGAATATGGTGAAGGTCGAAGACATGTCCGAAGAAGCCTGGGACCTGACCTTTGCCGTCAATGCCAAAGGGGTCTTTCTCTCCTGTCAGGCCGCTATTCCCGCCCTCAAAAACCGGGGCGGGGGCCTGATTATCAATATTGCCTCGATCGCGGGCAAGAACGGTTTTGGCGGTCTGGCGCACTACTGCGCCTCAAAGTTTGCGGTGGTGGGTTTTAGCAATTCTCTGGCCAAAGAGCTGGCCCAGGCCAATATCCGCGTCAACGCCATTTGTCCGGGTATTTTGCGTACCCAGATGTGGGAATACCTGGCCGAGTCGCTCAAACAGCCAGACGAATCCAAGGAGGACTCCTGGCAGCGCTGGGTCAAGAACGTGATCCCCCAAGGCCGACCCCAAACGCCGGATGATATTGGGCAACTGGCCGTGTACTTGGCCGTGGCTGAGAACGTGACCGGACAGGCCATCAACGTCGATGGTGGCATCGAAATGCACTAGAGGGAGACTCGCTCATGGAATATCGTCCTTTTGGCCAAACCGGTATCGAAGTGTCCGCCATTGGCGTCGGCTGTTGGGAGATCGGCGGGGGCTACGGGTCAATTGAAGAACAGGAGTTTATGGCCGCGGTCCATACGGCCTTGGACCTGGGCATTACGTGCTTTGATACTGCCGAAGCCTATGGGTTTGGGGCCTCGGAGCGATCGCTGGCCAAAGCGCTTGGTGATCGCCGGAAAGACGCCATTGTCGTCACCAAGTTTGGTATTGGCTACAAAGAAGCGCCGAATTATCGAGACAGCAGCCGCGAGCGGGTCATGGTCTCAATTGAGAAAAGCCTGAAGAACCTGAACACGGACTACGTGGACGTGTATATGGTCCACTGGCCGGATCTGAACACGCCTTTCGAAGAGACCATGCAGGCTTTGGACGACGTTGTGCAGCAGGGCAAGGCCCGGGCCATCGGCATTTCGAACTTCCGGCGTGAGCAGATTGAAACCAGCATGGCAACCCGCCGGGTGGATATCGCCCAATACTGCTGGAATATGTTTGACCGCCGCATGGACCAGGAGATTCTGCCCTACTGTCATGAGCACAACATGGGTGTCATGGCCTATGGCTCGCTCGCCTACGGTCTGCTGAGCGGAACCTTTCACGCGGATATGACCTTTGACGAAGGAGACTGGCGGGCGCGTCAGGGCCGTATGGGTGGCATCAATCTGTTCCAGACCATGTTCGGCCCGGATCATTTTCCCCACAACATTAAGGCGGTGGAAGAGCTGAAGGGTCTGGCCGCCAGCTATAACAAAAGCCTGCCGCAGTTTGCGCTGCGCTGGACGCTCTCACATCCGACAGTAAGTACGGCCTTGGTCGGCTGTCGCAGAGCTGCCGAGGTAGAAGACAACGTCGGTGCTCTGGGATGGGATATCAGGCAGGAGGACTTTGCCGCAATCGATGCGATCTTTGAACGGAACGGTGTGGTGACCTGCCCGGATGTCTGGTTGGAGCGGGAGTAGGGAGGGCTTGCTGAGACGGGACGGCGAGGAACGCTGCCGGCGACTGTCTTCCCTCAGGCTATCCCCGCCACCATGCAGACCGCGGGCCGTTCCCGGTCGCCCGTTGCCGCACGCCCAGAATGACCGCTAACTCCTGCCACACCTGCGACTCCACTTGCTTGAAGAAATCACTCCCCTCGAAATCCCTCTCCAGCACGGTGATTGTGGCGTGCGCAAAGAGCTTTTGCACCCAGGCATCAAACGGGACGGGGGGGAGAAACGAAAAAGCTTTGAGCTTATCCGCCGCATCCAGCATGCTGGAGCTGACCTTGTTGGCCAGGAAATAACTGTGGGATTTTCGTTGAAGCCGTTTGTTGAGCGCTGAGATTTCCATAAAGGCATTGAGCGCGGTCCGCCAACTGATATCGTCCTCTTCCAACACAATGAGGTTCATGTCGCTCAGGGTTGTGGCCGCCAAACTCAGACTGCCGAGCCCGGCTTGCGTGTCAAAAATGACATAATCGACGGGTAATGACGACGTTGCAAACTCGTAGAACTTGCCAAGTTTATCGATCGTTTCGTTGAGCTCTAAGTGTTGCAACGGTGTCCAGTCGGGTCGCTCGCTTTCGGTAGAAGAAGGGATGATAAAAAGCCCGTCCAACCGTTCATAGGTCGAGGGGCCAGCCGTTGCCTGAGCCGTTGTCTCTTGGCTCTCCTCGGAATTGTTATTGTTTTGGGCGAGCCCTTTGTGGAGTTCATGCAGGAGCGCCGGTTGATCCCCATCTTCCAAGCAAAAATAATCGGTTAAGGAGAACGGAAGCTGATCGAGTTCATACTTGTTTTGAAAGGCCAGGAGGGTCAGGCCGCGGACGGACAAGTCCAAATCGACGAGAAGGACATTACACTTCTCTTGCCGCTGAATAATTCTGCCTAAGCTGGTTGCCAGCAAGGTCTTTCCGACGCCACCTTTTCCACTACACAGGGTGATTGTTCGCACGCTGATATCCTCCGGCTAGCGTGATCTTCGAGTCATATCGTCTCAATATCAGGTGGGCAGAAGTTGTCGAGGCGCTGCGACCACCTTTCCAGCGTGTTGTACTCTTTTCCACGGGCAGGTATCAAGTGCCGGGAAGAGGGATGAAACCTGGAGCAAGACGAAAGCTCGGAGATCATAAAGGAGATAAGGAATGGGACGCTTGCAGGAAAAAGTCGCGGTGATTACCGGCGCCAGCTCCGGCATCGGTCGGGCCATTGCCATCGGCTTCGCCAACGAGGGAGCTCGAATCGTCTGCTCGGACATCCGGTCTGATGCCCGGCCCGAGGGCTATGATGCCGATACCCAGCGGGCGACTGCTGAGATGATTACGGCCCAGGGTGGCCAGGCCTGCTTTGTGCAAGCGGATGTGACCAAAGGCCACGAGGTCGAAGCGGTCATTCGACAGGCGGTGGAACGCTTTGGCCGGCTTGACATTATGGTCAACAATGCCGGCGTGTTCACCCGCTTAGCCCCCATCCATGAAAAAACCGAGGAAGAATACGATTTTACCATGGGGGTGAATGCCAAAGGCGTCTGGAATGGCTGCCAGCAAGCCATTCGCCAGTTCCTGAAGCAGGGTGACGGAGGGAAAATCGTGAATATCGTCTCGATTGCCGGGGTGATCGGCTTACCCGAGGAACCGGCCTACTGCGCCTCAAAAGCGGCCGCGGCAAACCTCACCCGTCAGCTCGCGGTGGACTATGGCCCATATGGGATCAACGTCAACGCGCTCTGCCCCAACTTTTTGACGACTGCCATGACCCGCCCGTTTCACGAAAATCAAGATATCAAATCTACCGTCGAAGCCCTCACCCCGCTCGGTCGCTGGGGGGCGATTCCCGATATGGTCGGCCCGGTGATTTTCCTGGCCTCATCAGAGGCGGATTATGTGACGGGCAGTTTGTTAATGGTGGACGGCGGCTTTACCGCGAAGTGAGGGAATATCTACGAGGTCGTGGTTGACGAGAGGACGGTCTGTCCCTAGTCTCGCATTCTTTTGCCCGCGATCGTTATGGTGCGTGCGTTTTATACAGGGGAAGGGTAATGCATCTTGAGAACCTCCTGATTGGGCACAAGAGCCTGGCAGGAAAGACCGGTATTTCGGTTCTCCTTTTTACGCAGCGGGTGGTGTGTGCGTATCATCTGTGCGGCTCGGCCCCAGGCACGCGTGATGTTGTCCCGCTCAATCTGGGAAACTCGGTTGAAGAGATCGACGCGTTGGTGTTTACCGGCGGGAGTGCGTATGGGCTCGGGGCGTCCACCGGCGTTATGGAATATCAGCAGGAACAGGGCCGGGGACTGGCGACACCGGGGCGGATTGTGCCGATTGTGCCAACCGCGTGCATTTTTGATCTCGCCTATGGCGAGCCGGTCTATCCGGCGGCCCAGGATGCGTATGACGCCTGTAAAGCCGCCACCAATAGCGAGTATGCACGCGGGAGAGTCGGCGTTGGCAGCGGCGCGACGGTCGGCAAGGGACTGGAGAACGGCCGCCCCATGACCGGCGGGTTCGGTGTCGGACATATACAGACGGGTGAACTCAAGGTGCTGGCCTGTGCGGCGGTGAACGCCTTCGGTGATGTCAGAGAAAACGGCAAAATCGTCGCCGGCGCGGTTGATACACACGGGCAGTTTCTCAACATCGAACAGCATCTGCTGCGCGGGAGCGCCGAGGCCAGAACCTCACTCCCCCAAAACACTACCCTGGTCGCGGTTGTCACCAATGCGGCCCTGAACCAGGAGGCCCTCTTTATCGTGGCAAAAATGGCTACCGCCGGGTTTGCCCGGGCGCTCTCACCGGCCTTGAGCCCGTGGGACGGCGATCTGGTGTTCAGCGTGTCTGCCGGACAGGTACGGAGTGATGTCACGCTGGTCGGGACGGTAGCCGCGGAAGCCACCCGCCTGGCCATTCTTGACGCCGTGCGGGAATCACAGGTCATCGGCTGACAGACGGAGGGCTCTACATGCTCAAACTGCACGATTATTTATCTTCTGGAAACGGGTACAAAGTTCGATTATTGCTCACTCAGCTTGGGATTCCCTTTGAACGCGTTGAGCACGACATCCTCCAGGGAGAGACGCGTACGCCGGACTTTCTGAAGATCAACCCCAACGGTCGTATCCCCGTTCTGGAGTTGGAAGACGGCACCTGTCTGTCCGAGTCCAACGCGATTCTCTTTTATCTCGCCGAGGGAACCGCTCTCCTGTCCGACCACCACCTGGCTCGGGCGCAGATTCTCCAGTGGATGTTCTTTGAGCAGTACAGCCATGAGCCCAACATCGCCACGTCGCGCTTTTGGCTGATGCACGGGGAGCTGACAGACGAACGACGCGCCGGACTGGAGCAAAAACTCCCCCTCGGCTATGCCGCGCTTGAGGTCATGGAGCAGCACCTGGCAAAACGGACCTTCTTTGTGAGCGAGTGCTACACAATTGCGGATATCGCACTATACGCCTACACCCATGTCGCCCACGAGGGGGGCTTTGAGTTGGATCGTTTTAAGGCGATTCGGATATGGCTTGATCGCATCCGGGTACAACCCGGCCATATCTCCATTCTACAAACCTGAGACCCATGACCCCACGGTCTCACCCAACTCGTTTTGCACCTCTTCATCGGTTCGTCCCGAGCGTTTGAGGACGTGAAAGGAGTGGTCGCCGCCCTCAACAATATGGAGGGTCGTGCGCTTGCCCAGGCTGCGGCATAAGGGCGTGATGCAGGCGAGTTCGGCCAGCCTGTCCCGGGTCCCTTGTAAGAAGAGCATGGGAACGATCACCTCGGCTAAATGCGCACCCCGCTCGCTTGACGGTTTTCCTGCCGCGTGGAGGGGAAAGCCGTAAAAGATCAACCCTCGAACATCCGGCAGGCTGCCCTCGGCTGCAACAAGCGAGGTCAGCCGCCCCCCCATGGATTTTCCGCCGGCCAGGAGGGGCAACCCCCGGGCCGCTTTTTTTGCCGTCTCAACCGCCGAGACGATGGTTGCGCGTAATGTCGTTTGGGAGTCGGGGCTTTTCTTTCCCTTTTCCATATACGGAAACTGATAGCGAAACGTCGCAATTTTTTGGGCGGCAAGCTGTTCCGCCGCGGCCTGCATAAAGGGGTGCTGCATTCCGGCCCCGGCCCCGTGGCCCAGCACGAGCAGGGCACGGGCGGACGTGGGCCGCAGGAGGAGCGCAGAGACGGCACCGGCCTGCTCGGTTGGCGTAAAGTGAAGCGTTCGAAGTGAAGTTGCCATGCGAGCCTATGCCTTTTTCTGCCGCTCCGCTTTTTGGATTTTGGCCCAGGTGTCCCGCAGGGTCACGGTTCGGTTAAAGACCGGACGGTCCGGAGACGAGTCGGCCGTATCCACACAGAAATAGCCCTGCCGTTCAAACTGAAAGCGACGACCGGCTTCGGCCTGGGCCAGGCTCGGCTCGACTTTGCAGTCGGTCAAGGTCTCAAGCGAGTGCGGATTCAGATAGTCGGTGAACGCCCGCCCATCTTCCACATTATCCGGGTCGGGCTTGGTGAAAAGATGATCGTAGAGCCGAACCCCGGCGGTGACGGCCTGCTCGGCTGACACCCAGTGAATGGTGGCTTTGACCTTGCGACCGGCAGCCGGCCCGCCGCTGCGCGTCTCCGGATCGTAGGTAC
>WTHD01000089.1 GCA_011523265.1 Candidatus Binatota bacterium | reverse complement strand
GTGTATGATATCTGGGTCGGGCCGGAAGTGCTGGAAACTCGAGAGCGGATCGATAGCGTGGTGATGTCGATTCTCCGTGCGCCCAACGATGAACTCTATATTACGGCCAAGGACTCTTTCCCGGAAGTCGTCAGAATCGGCGATGTGGCTGCTCCGCGAGATGTGACGGCTGCGATTTTTGACGGCGAGAAATGTGGTCGCGAGTTGTAGATCGCCGGAACGGAGGAACTCGACAGCAGGCCCGACGCGAGGCGAACGTGTTGAGCCAAGAACCCCCTGACCTTCAACCCAAAGGAAGAGAGAACCAAGAGTAAAGGAAGAGTACGCTATGAGTCATTCGGTTACCTATACCAAAGAGGACGGCATCGGCATCATTACCGTCAACAATCCGCCCGTGAACGCGCTGAGCCAGCATGTTCGCCAGGGTCTGTTGGAGAGCTTTACCGAAGCCGGCAAAGACGACACCATCGCGACGGTTCTCATCTGCGCCGGTCGGACCTTTATCGCCGGCGCGGACATTACCGAATTCGGCAAACCGCTCCAGCCGCCGAATTTTCTCGATACCATGGAGATTATTGAGAACCTCTCCAAGCCGGTTGTGGCGGCCATTCACGGCACGGCCCTGGGCGGCGGTCTCGAAACCACCCTGTGCTGCCATTATCGCGTCGCGGTGCCGTCCGCGCGGGTCGGGCTGCCCGAGGTCACCCTGGGATTGTTACCCGGCGGCGGCGGGACCCAGCGCCTGCCGCGGTTGATCGGCCCCGAAGCCGCCCTTGAGGTCATCACCTCAGGTGTACCGATGCGGGCCGGCCCGGCGCAGAGCGTTGGCGTGATTGACCAGATCGTCGACGAGGGCAGTCTGCTCGACGGCGCGAAAGCCTTTGCCCGTCAGCTCGTTGCAGATGGGGCCGCCCTCAAAAAGGTGCGCGACCTGAACGACAAGGTCACCGGCGTTGATCTGGCCATCTTTGACGCGGCCCGCAAACAGGCCGGCAAAACACGGCGCGGCTTTGAGGCCCCCCAGCGCTGCATCGACTGTGTCGAGGCGGCCTGCACCCTGCCGTTTGACGAAGGCTTGGCCAAGGAGCAGGAACTCTTCCGCCAGGTTCTGACCAGCCAGCAGTCGGCAGCCCAACGCCATATTTTCTTTGCCGAGCGCGCCGCGGCAAAGGTTAGCGATATGCCGAAAGACACGCCGACCCGCGCCATTCAAAAAGTGGGCGTCATCGGGGCCGGTACGATGGGCGGCGGCATTGCCATGAATTTCGCCAATGCTGGGATCCCGGTCACCATCCTCGAAACCGGCCAAGAATTTCTGGACAAGGGCCTGGCAGTAGTGCGCAGCAACTATGAACGCAGCGCCAAGAGAGGCCGATTCACGCCGGAACAGGTGGAGGAGCGCATGGGTCTCATCACGCCTGCCCTGGACTACGCGACGCTCGGCGAGGTTGACCTGGTGGTGGAAGCCGTGTTCGAGAACATGGCGGTCAAAAAGCAGGTCTTCGCGCAGTTGGACACGGTCACCAAGCCCGAGTGTATCCTGGCGACCAATACGTCCACGCTCAACGTTGATGAAATTGCGTCGGTGACCACGCGCCCGAACAAGGTCATCGGCACCCATTTCTTCAGCCCGGCCAATGTCATGCGCCTGCTCGAAATCGTCCGCGGCGCCGAGACGAGCTTTGAGACCCTGGCCACGACCCAGGCGGTCGGCAAGGCCATTCAAAAAATCGGCGTGGTCGTTGGGGTGTGCGACGGTTTTGTCGGCAACCGCATGCTGCATAAATACGGCGCGCAGGCCCAGTACCTGCTTGAAGAGGGGAGTCTGCCCCAGGATGTGGACGGCGCGGTCTACGACCTGGGTCTGGCCATGGGACCGTTTGCCATGGGCGACCTGGCCGGTCTCGACGTGGGCTGGCGCATTCGTCAGGGGAAAGGGCTGCCGGACAGCCTGCCCGCGGGGGCGCGCTACTGCGCGATTCCTGACCGCATTTGTGAACTCGGACGTTACGGCCAAAAGACCGGCACCGGATATTACACCTACGAACCCGGCGACCGCACCCCTCGGCCCGACCCGGCCATTGAAGAGTTAATTGTCAACTACTCCAAAGAAAAGGGAATTACGCGGCGGTCTATCAGCCGTGAGGAAATCGTCGAGCGGTTGATGTACGCCCTGGTGAACGAGGGAGCCAGGATTCTGGAAGAAGGCATTGCCCAGCGCGCCAGCGATATCGATGTCATCTACGTCTATGGCTATGGCTTTCCGGCCTATCTTGGCGGTCCCATGTTTTACGCTGACACTGTCGGTCTCAAAAAGGTGTATGAACGCGTCTGCGCCTTTGCCGAACATGACCCCTCGTCCTGGCAGCCGGCGCCGCTGCTCCAGAAACTGGCCGAAGAGGGCGGAACGTTTCATTAAAAAAGGGCGATGCCGGCGTCGCCCCTAGCGTGCCGAAGAGTCCTTCTTCTTTGACGCGGGCCAGAGCATCACGATCCAATAACACACAACGCCGAGCACTACCGTTGCCCCGAGCGGCAGGCCCAACTCCGCCGGTCCGAAGCCTCTATGGGCATGAGCCCAAGACGGCATCAGATACGGCAGTATAAGCGCCCACGCGATCAATATCAGTGTGATGCCGTGCATAGCAGCCTCCCCGCGTACCCTTCTCTTCTCGGAGCCGTGGCTCGGATTGAACGCTTCGTGGTATTGGAGAATCATACCTATCCATATATCTGGCGAGGAGCGGAGGGAGCAATGGAGCAACACCAGTTCAACCAAGCCCTGACCGAATTCTTAACAGCATCGCCCACCCCGTTCCACGCGGTCGCCCAGATGGCCGCACGGCTGTCGAGTGCAGGTTTTGAGCGCCTGGACGAGTCCGAGGCGTGGCAGCTCGTTCCCGGGGGTCGCTATTGGCTCAGCCGTAACGACTCGTCCATTATTGCCTGGAGGATGCCGACGCGCTGTGCCTTGTCCGAGAGCGGCTTTCGCATGGTCGGCGCTCACACGGATTCCCCGTGCCTGAAGGTCAAGCCCCAGCCCGAACTACATCGCCACGGCTATGTGCAACTCGGGGTCGAGGTGTATGGCGGCGCATTGCTCAACCCCTGGTTTGATCGTGATTTATCGATTGCCGGGCGAGTCAGCTATCTGAGTCAGCGGAGCGAGGTGGCCCACGCGCTGCTCGACTTCGCTCAAGCGGTCGCCGTCATCCCCAGCCTGGCCATTCATCTCGACCGGGAGGCAAACCAGAGCCGCTCGATCAACGCCCAGACCTATCTGCCGCCCATTCTCGGCCAGACTGACGAAAAGCCGGATTTCAAGGCGCTCCTGCACAAACGGCTCGAAGCGGACAGTGTCACCGATGTGCGTCAGGTGCTGGACTACGAACTGTTTTTCTATGACACCCAGCCGCCGCAGCTTGTCGGCCTGGCAAACGAGTTCATTACCTCGGCCCGCTTGGACAACCTGTTGAGCTGTTTTACTGGTCTCCAGGCCCTCGCGACCAGCGCGAGCGAACACGGCGCGCTACTGGTGTGTAACGATCACGAAGAGGTCGGCAGTACGTCGGCGTCCGGCGCGTGTGGACCCATGCTCAAACACATGCTGGAGCGCGTCATGCCGGATGCGGAAGAACGCGGACGCGCCCTGGCCCGCTCCATGCTGATCTCGACCGACAATGCCCACGGCGTGCATCCGAACTTTTCCGACCGGCACGATGACAACCACGGTCCCCGCCTCAACCACGGCCTAGTCATTAAACTCAACGCCAACCAGCGCTATGCGAGCAACAGCGAGACCAGCGCCATCCTGCACAAACTGGCCGCTGACACGGACGTACCGGTCCAGGCCTTTGTCGTGCGCAGCGATATGGCCTGCGGCAGCACCATCGGACCGCTGACCGCGGCCGAGATTGGAGTCCGAACCATAGATGTCGGCGTCCCGCAGTGGGCGATGCATTCCATTCGGGAAGTCGCGGGAACCGCCGACGCGTTTCATCTGCACCGGATATTGCAGCGCTTCTTTGACACGGAGCGGGTCTGAACCTGGGGATATTTTTACTTGACCATGTCCCCATGACCATAGTAATGTTTTGAATCCCGAAAAGAGCGTGGGGAAATATGGCTGAAACAGCAAAAAACGTATCCGCCTCGTATTTCAAAGCACACTGCCTGGCGATTCTTGACGAGGTGGCGGAGACAGGCCTGCCGCTGATTGTGACCAAACGGGGGAAACCGCTCGCGAAGCTTGTTCCGCTCGATTCCGTTGAGCCACCAGACCTGCTCGGCAGTGTGCGCTATCGGCGCGAGGCAGACCTCCTCTCTCCGGTCGAGGAATCCTGGGAAGTCGATTCGTGACCGTCCTCGATACTCACGCCTGGATATGGTGGGTGAGCGATCCGGCGAAGCTCTCACACAAGGCCCAGGCCGCCCTGCACTATGCAACGAACATAGGCATCTGCCCGATTAGTTGCTGGGAGATCGCAACAAAAGTGGCGCAAGGCAAATTGACGCTTGACCGGGAAGTCCGGGTCTGGATGCGACAAGCTCTGGCACGTCCGGGCGTTGCGCTGATACCGATCTCCCCCGATATTGCCATTACCGCCGGGCAATTGGGTCAACAGGGATTCCACGGAGACCCCGCTGACCGACTCATTGTCGCCAGTGCGCTCCAGCACGGCGCTGAACTCATCACAAAGGACAGAAACATCCGAACGTTTCCGCTTGTCCGGACCGTGTGGTGATCCCTCACAAACGGACTCGGAACCGCTCGCCACCTACCCCGTCAACTCGGGAACGTGGACGGATGGTCTGCGATGCCGGGTGAGCTGTTCATACGCGTAGGCCAACGAAAGGATGTCCGCCTCACGATACGGCAGGCCGACGATCTCCAGGCCCACGGGCAGGCCGTCGGGGGTAAAACCCGCGGGTACGCTCACGGCCGGCATCCAGGTCTGGGCGGCGATAAGCGTATTGGTCGGAAAGTCCATCGTGGGCCATTTGCCGGCGTCAAGCTCTGCCCGTGAGGGCGAGGGCACTTGTGAGGTGGGAAAGACGAGCGCCGTTGCCCCCACCTTGGCCATGGCATTGATGACCGTCCGCTGGAACTGCTCGCGCGCGGTATAGCGTTGATGGTGCTCGAGGTCGGCGGTGGGGTCCTCGGGACCTTCGACCAGCGCGACCAGGAGATCCAGCTTGGGATGATATTTTTTCGCCCCGATGATTTCCTTGAGGTTTTTCATCGGCAAACCGGGACGCGCGGCTAGGAAGCGGTCGATATCGTAACGCGAACGGGCGATATAGAGCGAAGACCGTTCAATATAGTACTGGAGATCGGGCAGGGTGATATCAACCAGGGTCGCACCTGCCGAGGCGAACGTCGCCAGGGCGTCTTCGATCAGAGCGTTGACCGCGGCGGCCTGGGGGTCGGCGTTGTCGCCGAGGACTTCCCGTACCACGCCGACCCGCACACCAGAGAGGGCTGTCCGGTCAAGCAGCGCCGCATACTTGATCTCGCCCGCTATAGCGGCGGTCGCGGTATAAGGGTCGGCCGGGTCAAACCCGACCAGCACCTCAAGCAGTTTGGCGGCATCCGTGACCGTGCGACACATGGGTCCGGCAGAGTCCTGAAAGACCACCAGCGGTGACATGCCCGCCCGACTGATGAGGCCGGGCGTGACCTTGAGGCCGACCAGATTATCAAACGAGGACGGCAAGCGAATCGAGCCGCCCGTGTCCGACCCCAGGCCAATAGCACCCAGGTTGGCGGCAACGGCAGCACCCGTTCCGCCACTGGAGCCGCCCGGGTCGTGCGCCAGATCATACGGATTCCTGGTCGTACCCGACTTGGACGAGTAGCCGAACCAGGAGGTAGCAAAGTCCGGCAGGGTGGTCTTGGCCAGAATAATCGCGCCCGCTACCCGGAGCTTGGTAATGACCGTGGCATCCGTCTCGGGCAGATAGCCGTCCAGGGCAATCGAGCCGAAGGTGGTCATAAGCCCGGCCGTTTCAACCTGGTCCTTGACTACAATGGGAACGCCGTGGAGTGGCCCGGACAATCGGCCGGAGGCGGCGAACTCAGCGTCGAGCCGGGCGGCCTCGTCCCGAGCCTGCGGATTGACGGTTACGATAGAATTGATCGTCGGACCGCTCCGGTCGTAGGCCTCAATCCGGGCCAGATAGCCCTCCACGAGATCCACGCAGGTGACCTCGCCCGCACGTAAAGCGGTATGAATTTTTGCAATGGTGGTTTCTTCCAGCTTGAACGACATGGCCTGCCTCCAGTCTTTGTGTAATCCCTAGAGACTACTCCGGTAATAGATTTGGAACAATGCGGTGAGATATTACGGCGAAGCAAGTCATCCGCAAATGACGTGAGGCGAAGAAGCTCCTCCGTCAGCCCTACTCCGGTTGCTCTCTCGCGCCGTCGATCAGCACAAACGCAATCCGACACGGCCGGTCCGAGCGATTACTCCAGGCGTGATTGGTACCACGCTGGATAATGACATCACCGGCCGTGACCAATACCTCCGAGTCGTCCAGGACCATATAGCATTCACCCGAAAGCACGAGCGCGTAATCAATCGTCTCGGTCTTGTGCATCAGCGGATGTCGGGGCTGCTCGGAGTCGTCCAGCGCCTGCTCCGCTCCGAATGAGGCAAAGCTTTCCTGGGCGGCCTTGCGGTCGATCTGATCGATCCAGTCCTTTTCCGGCGAGAACTCGACAATCCGAAAGACCGTACCGTTGGCGGGAGGAATCAGGGCGACCGGACCCAGCGTCCGGTCGGTTGCGTCGGTCAGGCGCGCAGGCGTCTTGGTTGTGACCCACAGATTGGTGACCTCAACCCCCGGCCTGTTCCGCGGGTGGAAGACTGGCGCTGAGGTGTCGGAGAGGACCGTTGCCCGCCCGTTTGTGTCGTGTCCGGTCACGATGCGTCGCGTGTTGTTCGGCATGATGGCTCCCTTCTCTGATTCGAGCGCGATTCTCCGCTCGCATAAGACGGCGAGAAATTACTCGGTACTCTTTCCTTTGAAATGAAAGTTGGTGTAGCCTGCATCTACCTCGATGGCGCACTCCCTCAATATGACTCTGGCGGAGGAAGAGCAATGCAAGGCAAAGTGATGACCGTTCTTGGCCCGGTCGAGCCCGACACTCTGGGGGTCACCCTGACGCATGAGCACCTGCTCATCGATCTTCGGGTGTGGTGCGAAGAACCCGAAGACGAGGAGCAAAAGGCGTTCGTGCACGCGCCGGTCGAAATGGCGACGCTCGGCGCCATTCGTCGCGAACCATTCGGCAATCTGGATAACTGTGTCCTCGATGACACGGCCCTGGCTATTGAGGAGTTACGCCGGTTTAAGACCGCCGGCGGCGGCAGCGTGGTGGACTGTACGAATAACGGCCTGGGACGCACGCCGCTGGCCTTGGCAGAAATTGCCCAGGCGACCGGGATCAATATCGTTATGGGTTCAGGCTATTATATCGGCCGTTCCCATCCCTACGACATGATCGATCGGTCCGTTGAGATGATCGCCGATGAGATTGAATCCGATCTCATGCAGGGCGTTGCCGATACCGGGGTACGCTCCGGCCTCATCGGCGAGATCGGTACCAGCTTCAAGGTGCGCGAGAACGAGCAGAAGGTCTTGCGCGCCGCCGCCCGTGCCCAGCGGCGAACCGGAGCGCCGATCAGTGTCCATCTGCTGCCGTGGCAGAAAAACGGGGTTGAAGTCCTCGATATTCTTGAAGGCGAAGGCGCAAATCCGCATCAGGTCATACTGTGTCATCTCAGCCCGACGAGCGACGACCTGGAATATCATACCACTCTGGCCAAACGCGGCGCTTACGTCGAGTACGACTTCTTCGGCATGGAATTCTACGTGGACAGTGTTGGCCGCTATACGGGCTCGGACGCCGGGAGTGTCACCGCGCTGAAACGCCTGATCGACGCAGGCTTTCTGGAGCGGCTGCTCCTGTCCCACGATATTGCGATGAAGGTCCAACTCACCCGCTACGGCGGATGGGGTTACGCCCACCTGGTCAAGAACGTGGTACCCATGCTGAGTCGCGGCGGACTCAGCGCCGAACAGCTCGACACTTTGATCGTGGCGAATCCCCGGCGCGTGCTGACCTGGGGCGCGCCGGCGTAAACGCGAGCCTGGTGCGAAAACGAGCCCGAGTAGATCCGCGTCCGTGAGAGGAGGTAAAAGATGACCGGTAGACTGACGGATAAAATCGCTCTTGTAACCGGTGGCGCTTCAGGGATTGGGCGGGCGACGGTGCTCCGCTTTGCCGAAGAGGGGGCGGCGGTCGTGGCCGCCGACCGGAACCCAGGCGGTCTGGAGCAGACCAAAAGTCTGGCGCAAAAGATCAGCCCGGATATCGAGACCGTGACCGTCGATGTCTCCAAGCTGGACCAGGTCGAGCGTATGGTTGATACGGCGGTTGAACGTTTTGGCCGTCTGGACGTCCTGGTCAACGCGGCCGGGGTCCTGATTCTGACGCCACCGCTGGCCGAAGTAGACGAACGGCACTGGGACCTGATGATGTCAACCAACCTCAAAGGGCTCTTCTTTTGCTGCAAAGCCGCCATCCCGGCCATGCTGCAAAACGGCGGCGGCTCAATCGTCAACATTGCCTCCATGGCCGGTGTGCAGGCCTACAGCCAATCCCTGCCCTATGCGATCAGTAAGGCCGGCATCATCCATCTCAACTCGGTTGCCGCCAGCCAATACACCTCTCAGGGCATTCGGATGAACTGCATTGCCCCTGGTTTTGTGGACACCCCGCAGGCGCGCGGCAGCACCCAGAGTACGGAAGCCATAGAGAAGGCGGCCCGCTATCATCCCCTGGGACGGATTGGCCGGCCCGAGGAGATTGCGAACACGATTCTCTTTCTGGCCTCGGACGAATCCTCCTACATCAGCGGTTCGACCTTTGTCGTGGACGGGGGTTCCTGGTCGGTTGCCAGCCGGCTCTAAGGGGGGAGTATGGAAAAGCTCATCGAGATTACCAATAAGGCCGTGGCGGATTACGGCTTTCGGCAGATCGTCCAGTGGAGCCCCGAGGACATCGCTGCCCAGTGGCAGCTCTCAACCCGTGAGGTCGAACTCCTCACCGGCATTATCAAGGACGAGCTGGACCGCCTGCCCATCCCGGTCGAACCTTCAGAGGTGCCGCAAGAGCAGGAGCGCGTGGCCGATATCATCCGACAGGCGTTGAGTTAGGCTGTCCCGGCCGAATCGCTCCGGACCGGCAGCCTGAGGCGGGACGGACAGGCCGGCGTGTGCCAAACACTGTTCGTCGCAATCCGGGGCTGGGTCAGGTCGGCGAGCCGGCCAAACCGGTTCAGACTGCGGGCAAACCACGGAAAATCACTACTGGTTATACTGATCCGCATACGGTGGCCGGGCAAAAAGACATAGTGGGTGGGCCAGAGTTCCACCGCAAACCGTGTCACCGCTCCGGGGACGAGCGGCGTGGGCCGTTGCAGCGACTCCCGGTACGAGGCGCGCAGACACCCCTGGCTGACCTTCATCGAGCGGCCGTCGGGGTACACATCGGTCAGCTTGACGTGCCACTCCGTGTCGTCACAATCGCTCGCAGCGAACAGGTCGATATGCGGCCAGCCCGAGACGACCACTTCTTCCGTCAAGACAGCGCTGGTGTAGCAGATAACATCGGGCCGGGCTTCAACCGCGTCCTGATTGAGCGGAATATCCTCAAGCGGATATTGCTTGACGTCCATCTGGGTTGGGGCCGGGTCGTTCGGGTCATAGCGATAGGTCTGTGCGGGTTCATCAGACGAGGGAGACGTGGCAGACAGAGAGCCATGGGTTCCGTCGAAGTGCAAATAGAGCGCCCGCTCCACATCGCTCAGCGGCCAGCGGTCCGTCTCCAGCCAGACGTTCCGTCCGGTTTCAAAAAGACGGACCGGCGGGTCGTGCTGAGCGCCGTTGTCCCGGCCTTTGAGCCAGTGGTCAAACCAGCGTAAATGGACCTGATGCATGTCGAGCGCCGCGTCCGGTCCGAAGTTCAGCCCGGCATACTGGTCGTGCGGCCAGCGGCAGTTGACGTGGCTCCACGGTCCGACGATCAGCTGTTGCCGGCTGCGGGCCGGAGAGGCCTGCATCATGTGCTCATAGTGATGAAAGGCGCCGGTCAGATCCTCCATATCAAACCAGCCCGTCACGTGGAGACAGGGCACATCGATCTGATCGTAGCGCTCATCAAAACGCAGCGCCTGCCAGTGCGCGTCCAGGGTGTCGTGCGTCAGCATGTCGTGCCAGGTTTCCCCGACCGGATCGATATACTCGCCAATGGCGGTCAGCGGCAAACGGCGCAGGATGTCGTCCCAGTCGTGGACTTCGAGCCCGTGGAATTCGGCAATCCGTCGCCGGACGAGATAGACCCACCAGCCAAAATAGAGCTGGAACACACCCCAGGTGTACGGAATCTCCTGTTGCCAACGGCCGGCCGCAGAGGTGGAGACCATACAGCGCAGATGCGGCGGCCGTTCCGCGGCCGCCGCCCACTGGGTCCAGCCCATATAGCTTAAGCCGGTCGTGCCGACTTTGCTGCTGCACCAGTCCTGACGGGCCACCCACTCAATCACGTCATGCGTATCCGGCCCGTCGTGCACAAACGCCCGCCATCGGCCCTCGGATTTTCCCCGCCCGCGCACGTCGTGCACAATGACGGCATAGCCCCGTTCCTGGTAAAAACGCGCCTCGTCCAAGAAGAAGGCCGCGGTGCTCTTGTCGTAGGGCGTGGATTGGACGATCGCCGGCGCGGGCCGTTCATCCGGGCACGGGAGGTAGACATCCGCGGCCAACTCGACTCCGTCCCGCATCGGGATACCGGTTTCAAGCACGGGCCGGGCGGTCGCCGCCGCCGCTCGGATGGGCTCCTCAAAATAGCGCTGGCGGGGCGTTTTGGTGGGCATGGCGGTCATCCCGTTGACGCAACTGACCTCAGTCCTGCTTCTGCGCCTGAACCGCTTCCTCGGCGGTCATGACCACCACGTCGCCCGGCCCGGCGCTGACCTCGCCGCCGTCGACCACATAGGTCATGCTGGTCGCGAACGTCCCGGCCGGGCTGGCCAGGAATAAGGCCAGCCCGGCAATTTCGTTTGGCTCGCCCACCCGTTTCTGTGGATTAATCGGAGAGCCGCTGGTCTCAACCGCCTCGACCAAATCCTTTGCCAGGTCGGTCCGGATCAACCCTGGGGCGATACAGGTCACCCGAATCTTATCGGCCGCCCACTCCTTGCCCAGGAGTTGGGCCATATTGATCAGGGCCGACTTGGACAGGGCATAGGTGCCGATACCCATGGACGGCCGAACGCCCTCATTTGAGGTGATGTTAATCACCGCGCCCCCGCCGCGTTGGCGCATGGACTCGCGACACAGGCGGGCCAGATGCAGCGGTGACCACACATTGGTCCTCATCACCCTGAGGAACTCCTCTTCGGTCTCCTCGGCCAGGGTCACCAGTGAAACACCGGCGGCGTTATTGACCAGGATGTCGACGCCGCCGAACTCTTCGAGCGTTGCCCGATACAGCCTGTCGCAGTCCGCGCTGATCGACATGTCGGCCTGTACGGTCAAAACGCGACGGCCTGTCGCCGCGACGTCCTGTTTGGCCCGCTCCAGGGCTTCCGGTCTGCGCGCGGCAAGCACGAGGTCCGCGCCATGCTCGGCAAAGGCCAGCGCAATCGCCCGGCCTATACCTTTGGAGCCACCCGTCACAATGGCGACTTTGCCGTCCAAAGAAAAATCAACGATACCCATAGTGCTCCTCCTTTACGATTATCACCTGCTTTCCTGTCTCTTACCACGACTGGGGACGAGGGCCAAAACGCTTTTCTCTTGACTGTGATGCCTGACGAAGACTAGCATCCGAGCAGAACAAAGGGGGCGGTATGAATTTCGAGCTGACGACCCAACACAAACGCATTCAGGCCCAGTGCCAGGAACTGGCGACAGACTTTGCCACCAGGGCGGCCGAGCACGACCGCGAGGCAACCAATCCGGTCGAGAATTATGCCCTGCTGCGTGAGGCAGGGTTTCACACGCTCAACATCCCCACCGAGCTGGGTGGCTGGGGAGAACAACTGTTCGGCCACTCGCTCGCCCTGGAACAGCTTGCCCAGGGCTGCCCGGCCACAGCGCTGTCCTTCAATATGCATCTGGCCTGGATCGGCTATCTGATGGAAAATATCGAGATTGCATCCGACGTGAAGCAACGCGTGGCAGACTGGGTGGTACAGGGCAATAATCTGGTTGCCGGTTCCACGTCCGAGGCGAGCACGTCGGCCCTGCTGGCGTCGTACGCCCCGGCCACCCAGGCGAGACAGGTGGACGGCGGCTATGTCATCAACGGCAAGAAGTTTTTTTCGTCCATGGTCGGAGCGGCGGATTTCCGGGCCGTCCCGGCGCGGCGCGAGGACGCCACCACGCCTGGGGCGGCGATCGTTTTTCTGGTTCCGCGGGAGGCTCCGGGCCAGACGATTGAGGAAGTATGGGACGTCCTGGGAATGCGCGGCACCCGGAGCGACTGCCTGCTCTTGGAAGACTGCTTTGTGCTCGAAGAATCGGTCGTGTTTGACACCGATAATTTCTTTCCGTCCATTGCCCGCGGAGCGAACTGGTTCTGGGCCTCGTATACGGCGGTCTATTTGGGGGTAGCCGCAGCGATCTACGCAGAAATTCTGAAGGTCGTTCAGGAGCGGGTGCCGCGGGGTTTTACCCAACCCATGGCCTATCATCCCGATGTGCGACGAAAGATTGCAGAGATGAACGCCGACCTCGAATCGGCGCGGCTGAGCGTCTATCACTCGGCCTGGCTAAGCGATGCCGAAGGCCCGACGCAGAACGCCATCGCGGCCCTCTATCGGGCCAAATATCTGGTCGGTGAAGCCACAGCGAGCATCGGGCGCAGCGCCATGACCCTCGGCGGCGCCCACGCCTTGTTCAAGAGTTCGCCGCTGGAACGGCTATTCCGCGACGGCACGGTCGGGGCCATCCAATTTCCGCCTAGCGATTTCTGTCTGGCGAGCCTCGGGTCGTTGGAGTTGGGCCTTGACCCGCACGAGATTCCGCCGCCGATGAAGTAGCCCTGTGTGACGTCTACGATTCGGTCGGGGTTTCCCAGTATTCCTCGAAGAACGGATTGTCGATCAGCGTGCGCCAGGTGCCGTCAGGCTGGCGGCGTACGACATTGACGGCCCGGCCAGAGATGGTTTCTTGTGTACCGTCGGCTCTCGTGCGCTTCATACTCCAGGGAATCCAGGACAGGGCGATATCTCCAGCCTGCACGACGTGCCTGACCTCGACCGAGAGCTCAGGATGCGCGTCGGTAAACGTGCGCAAATGCTCGCGTAAAGCCTGCTCCCCTTGGACCGGAGCCTGTCCCGGTTCGGGTACGAACACCGTGTCCGGCTCGTAGAGCGCCAGCATCGCGTCAATATCGCGGGCGTTCATCGCCTCAGGGAAGAAGTCTTCTACTTCCTTAGGGGTGCGAGCCGGCATGGAGGTGCTTTCTCCGCACGACCCTACGGCCGCGCCCGGGTTGCTTCGGAACGGTCCGCGCGGGTCGGGTCGTATGCCTCCCCAATGCTCGCGCCCAGCAGCCGGATGGGACCGGTTGACGGGGTTTCGGCCCAGTGCAGCGTATTGGCCGGCAGGTCGAGCCGGTCGCCGGGTTTGAGGACCCACTTCTGGTCACCGACGCCCATGGTGATTTCACCCAGGACCGCAACCAGCACCTCGTCGTTCGGGTGGGTGTGTGCCTCATAGGAATGGTTGGGTTCGTCGTCTTCGATATAGGCGGCCAGCCCTTCGGCCTCCATGGCACGAACCAACTCTGACTGGGTCGGCGGTTCGGGCTTATGCCAACGGGTCACTTTGAGTTCCATATCGTCCCTCCTGCAAATGGTGTTGCTCCCTGAAACCCCCTGTAGCGCCAAAGGACGGGCGGGTCAATGCAAAAATCGGCAGAATTCCTCGATTTCGATTGACAAAATTGCGCCTCCAGACGGATAATGCGGGCACAACTGTTCTTTACCATAAGACAGGGCTTTCCATAAGGAGGGAATCGTATGCCAAAGCACAAAGTTATTTCGTCGGACGATCATATTTTTGAACCGCTCGACCTGTGGACGACGCGGCTGGATAAAAAATTTCGCGACCGCGCCCCACGGGTAATCCCGGCCGAGGACGGCGACTGGTGGTATTGCGAGGGCATTAAAGTCCAGACCGCAGCGGCCGCCGCCCAGGCCGGCCTGCGCTTCGAGGACCCGGACAGACTGAGCTTTCAGGATAAGGTGGAGAATATCCGACCCGGCGCCTACATTCCGGAGGAGCATATCAAGGATATGGACGCCGACGGCATCGACATGGGGCTGGTGTATCCGACCGTCGGGTTGCAACTCTACCAGCGCATTCAGGACAGCGAGCTACTGACCGTCCTGTTTCGGACCTATAACGACTGGCTGGCCGAGTTCTGCGACACCTATCCGGATCGCCTACGGGGCATCGCCATGATCAACCTTGACGATATCCCGTCGGGGATCGAGGAAATGGAGCACTGCGCCAAGCTGGGCCATCGCGGCATTATGATTACTATTCAGCCTTTAGGCGGCATGAGCTACGACAGGCCGGAGTACGAGCCCGTGTGGGCCGCGGCCCAGGACTTGGCCCTGCCCATCAGCCTGCACGTCACCACCAACCGGCCCGACCCGGACGACCCCAGCGCCCTCCTCCTTGACGCGGCCAAGCCGTCCTTTTTTGTCAACCTGGATCACTGGCCCCGGGTGTGTCTGACCGACATGATTTTCAGCGGCGTGTTTGAGCGCCATCCCAAACTCCAGGTCGGCTCGGTCGAAATGGAGCTGTCCTGGGTGCCCCACTTCCTGGACCGTCTGGACTATAACTACACCCAGCGCGCCCGCGAGATTGCCGGGGAACGCTTCAAAGAAGACATCATGCCCAGCGAGTTCTTTCACCGCCACGTCTTTCTGAGTTTTCAGGAAGACGGGCTGGGGATTCGTGACCGGGAGATCATCGGCGTGGACAGCCTGCTGTGGGGTTCCGACTACCCCCATTTCGAATCGACCTTTCCCAAGAGCCAGGAGTTTCTCGGTGACCTGCTCTCCGACTGTACCGAAGAAGAGTGGGCCAAGATTGTCGGCGGCAATGCCGCCCGGGTGTATCAGCTAGGCTAGGGGCACGTGGGAGGCTGAGGGTGGAGCTTAAAGAGAAAGTCATCGTCGTCACCGGCGGGGCGAGCGGCATCGGCAAGGCCCTGTGCCGGCGCTTTACGGCCGAGGGCGCGCGGGCGGTCGTGGTGGTCGATCTGAACGCCGCCGGGGCGGCGGAAGTCGCGGCCGAGATTGGCTCGGTTGCCATGACGGCCGATATGTCCAAAGAGTCTGACGTGGTGCGGGTGATTGAGCACACCGAGCGCGACATCGGGCCGATCGATCTGTTCTGTTCCAACGCCGGCATTGCCGCGACCGGTGGCGTGGAAACCTCGGATGCGGACTGGCAGAAGAGCTGGGACGTGAACGTCATGTCGCATATCTACGCGGCCCGCACGCTGGTGCCGCGCATGATTGCCCGGGGCGGCGGCTATCTGCTGAACACCGCCTCTGCCGCGGGCCTGCTCAACCAGATCGGTTCGGCCTCCTACGGCGTGACCAAGCATGCCGCGGTCGGCTTTGGGGAGTGGTTGGCGCTGACGCACGCGCATCAGGGCATCAAAGTCTCCCTGCTGTGTCCCCAAGCGGTTAGAACCCCCATGCTGGTGGACAACGAGGGCACCCGGGCGGCGAGCGTGGACGGCCTGATGGAGCCGGAGGAGTTGGCCGGGGTTGTGGTCGAGGGTCTGCGGGCCGAGCGCTTCCTGATCTTGCCCCACCCCCAGGTCCTGGAGTATATGCAACGCAAAACCGGCGACTATGATCGCTGGCTCAGGGGCATGAACCGTTTGCAGGAACGCCTGGGCGCGGCCAGGGACGAGAAGGGCCTGCCGTGAGCTTTGCCCCCAGCGACAAAGTGTTGGCCCTGCGCGAGCGGCTTGAGCGCTTCATGGATGAGCATATCTATCCGGTCGAGCGCGCCTATTACGAGTTTGTCGAGGACCAGCACAACCTGTGGCAATATCCGCCCTTCTTTGAAGACCTCAAGCGCAAGGCAAAAGCGGCCGGTATCTGGAACTGGTTCCTGCCGCATGAATATGAGCCCTGGAGTCCGGGCCTGTCCAACCTGGAATTCGCACCGCTCATGGAGGTCATGGCCAAGGTGTTCTGGTCCCAGGAGGTCTTCAACTGTAGCGCGCCGGACCGGGGCAATATGGAGGTCCTGGCAAAATACGGCACCCCGGCCCAGCAAGAGCAGTGGCTCACGCCCTTACTGAACGGAGAAATCCGGTCGGCCTATGCCATGACCGAACCCCAGGTTGCCTCCTCGGACGCCACCAATATGGAATTGGCCATCGTGCGCGACGGGGACCACTATGTGCTCAACGGGCGCAAGTGGTGGATCACGGGTGTGCTGAGCGCGCGCTGCAAGGTCATGCTGGTCATGGGCAAGTCGAATCCCGAGGCGGAGCGCCACTCCCAGCACTCAACCATCCTGGTCCCGGTTGACACGCCGGGCTTTCGGATTGTCCGGCCGCTCAAAGCCTTTGGCAGCTATCACTCTCCCGGCGGAGAAGGCGAGCTCATATTTGAGGATGTCCGGGTCCCCAAGGAGAATCTCATTCTCGGCGAAGGCCGCGGGTTTGAGATCGCCCAGGGCCGGCTCGGGCCGGGCCGCTTTCAGTACGCCATGATGTTTGTTGGCATGGCCCAGCGCTGTCTCGATCTCATGTGCCAGCGGGTAGGCGAGCGGGTGGCGTTTGGCGAGACCCTCATCAAGAAGACCAGCATCCAGCATGAAATCGCCCGCTCCCGGTGTGATATCGAGCAGTGCCGGCTGCTGGTGCTGGCAGCGGCGGATAAAATGGACCGCGAGGGATCGAAGGGTGCGCGCGATTTCATTTCCATGGTCAAAATCGTGGCCCCGCAGATGTGCCAGACCGTGGCCGACCGGGCCATTCAGGCGTTCGGCGGAAAGGGCGTCAGTCAGGACGTACCTATGCACCACGTGTTTTTGACCAGCCGCTTTTGTCGCATCGCCGATGGACCGGACGAAGTGCATATGTCACAACTCGGTCGCTGGACCCAGCGCGATGCCAAAGGGGTGCGCTAAGTGGACCGGGCCGGGTCGAATCGACCGTTTATCGCCGGAATGGTCCTGACCTGCCCGGAGCCGACCTGCGGCTATGCGCTGTACGAAATTACGCGCTGGGCCCTCACCCGGGATTTGCTGGAAGACAACCAGCACTATATGAAGCCGCTCCACGCGGCGATTCGCCCGCGCTCGGTATGGTCTTCGCTCAAGTGCGGGTTTTGCGGCGCCTCGCTGTACGACTATAAGCGGCGCGCGCTGCATACCTTTGAGTTGGGCTGGTGGTAGGCTAGCCTAAGGACAAGACCTCCAGGGTCGGACAGAAGTGAGTAGGTCGGATTAGCGGAGCGTAATCCGACAGGTCCGGGCCGTCGGGTTACGCCTCCGGCTAACCCGACCTACGAGGCTGGAAAACACTAGGCCCGCGTAGCGCGGGCTGTGAGCCCTAGTAGCGCTTGAACGGTACAAAACCTCGCCCTAGCCTTCCGGACCCGCTTCGTTGGCGACGGCGAGCAGCACATCGGCGTGGCAGTCGTCGTCCAGCGGACACCAGCAGGCCAGATTCTTGCCTTTCAAGTGGTGCTGAATGGTCTCCGCCGAGGGCGGAGGCGGGAGCGTGTCGCCGCCCTTGAAAAGCGCGGCCAGCCCCGGGACCAATTGGTCATTCAGCCACAGCTTGTACACGGCCACCACAAAGCCCCGGTCAACGGCCATGTCGGGTTGCTCCTTGAGCCGAAAGAACGGGTTGCCCCACTTGCCGGGCCGTCCGACATAGACGGCGTTTTTCGGCATCTTCCAGTTCTTGGTACGTTTGCGTTGAATCCGCCGTGGGTATCTTTTGCGTGCCATGCGCCCAGCATAAGACGGTCCGGTGTTCAGAGCAAGCGTTGACAGCCGCTCGACAAGGCGGCCCTGAACGCAGTACGCTAGGTGCATTCGTGTATCGCTCATGAGGATACGGCTATGCCCAAGCAAATCCATCTCGCCTGCTTCGCCCTCTTTACCCCGGCTCCGCATATGCCGCTGTCGTGGATCTATCCGCGCGAGAAGATTCGCCACAAATGGTATGAGGGCGAATACTGGGAATCCGTGGTCCGTACCCTGGAGCGCGGCAAGTTCGACATGCTGTTTTTCGCCGACAGCCTGGCGGGGGGCACGCAGCCCGATCAGGTACGCTACGCCATCCAATTCCCCAGCCACGACCCGGTCTCTCTGATCACCTATCTCTCGGCGGTCGCCAAAAAGCTCGGCTTTGCCGTCACCATGTCCACGACCTTTTACCCGCCGTTTCTGTTGGCCCGGACCTTATCGACCCTCGATCATCTTACCAAGGGCCGGATTGGCTGGAATATCGTGTCCTCGACCTCAACGGCCGAGGCCAGAAACTTCGGGCTGGAGAGCCTGCCGGCGCATGACGACCGCTATGAGCGCGCCGACGAGTATATGCAGGTCTGCTACGACCTGTGGAACAGTTGGGACCCGGACGCCGTACAGATGGACATGGAGCACAAGGTCTTTGCCGACCCGTCCAAAGTCCACCGCGTCGATTTTCAGGGCCAGTGGTATCGGGTCCAGGGGCCGTTTACGGTCATACCTTCCGCCCGCCGACGGCCGTTTCTGTTTCAGGCCGGCCAGTCGGACCGGGGTCGGGCCTTTGCCGCCCAACACGCCGAGGGCATCTTCAGTGCCGCGCGCGGCGTCAAGCAGATGCGGGCATTCTGCGAGGATATTGCCAGCCGGGCCGAACGCCTGGGCCGCAACCCGGACGACATCCCCATCATGTGGGCCGGCCAGCCGCTGGTGGCCGAAAGCACGTCCGAGGCGCGCGAACGCTGGGCCGCCATTCGCGCCCGGATTCCGCTCGAAGCCTCATTGGCCCAGATGTCGATGCACTTCAACCTCGACCTGTCCCAGTTTGATATTGACGTGCCGGTCCAGGATTTGGACGTGCCCGGCACCAGGGGCCTGTTCGAGATGTATCAAAAATACGACGTGAACATCACGCTGCGTGATATCGCCAAAACCTATCTGACCGGCAGCGATACCAACCCGCTGGTCGGCACCCCGTCGCAGGTGGCGGACGCCATGCAGCACTTTCTCGAAGAAGGCGGCGGCAACGGATTTCAGATCACGCCGCCGTTTTACGCGCCCGACTATTATGAAGACCTGGTGAATCTCCTGGTCCCGGAACTCCAGAAACGCGGAGTCTACCGGGACGACTATACGGGCACGACCTTACGGGAACATCTGTGCGGGTAGAATAAGTAGGTCGGATTAGCAGAGCGTAATCCGACAAAACCAGGATGTCGGGTTACGCCTACGGCTACCCGACCTACACGGCTGCCGTTCCGCGTTCGTCATACCGGACTCGATCCGGCATCCAGAGGCCCAGGGCTGGAAGCCTGGATTCCGGCTTCTGCCGGAATGACGTTGCTAGTGGTGGCCTCAGAGGCAAGGATGCTACGCCGCCTGAGTGTCTGCGGGCAGCTCCATATACGTCTCGCGCCACTCGCCGGTTTCGTCCCAGCGAAAGGGCGTTTGCAGCGTCGTAAGCGGATAGCGCGCGGTCTCAAGCAGGTCGAGGGCCATGCCGACGATGGCCCGCTGCATGTCCTTATCTCCCGGCTTGCCGCACGGATTGCCGAGCGGAAAGTCGGTAAAGACAAAGCGCGGCACCCCGCACTGCTCAACAATATCGCGCGCCGAGCCGAGGACGACCGTAGGAATGCCGTGCGCTTCGAGATGTCGGGCGACCAGACTCACGGTCTGGTGACACACCGGTCACAGGGCGACCAGCAGGGCAATATCGACCCCGTCCTCACGACAGAAGTCGAGCACGGCCGGGGCATCCTCATGAACAGTCCGCCGCGCACTATAGACCGTGGGCACGCCGTAAAAGCGCGGCGACAGGCCGCCGAGCCGGCCTTCGGCTATGTACTCGGTTAAGCGGCGGACCGGCAGAAAGGTTTCGACATCGTCGGTATGGGTGGCCGTTTTGTGCCACGACAGGTGATGGGTGTAGAGCGCCTCGGGCGCCGGTTGGGTGGACGCGGCATACAGGCCGCGCTTCCGCCCGCCGTGCAAATCCGGGGCCGCGGTGGTGACCAGAGCGACCCGGCTTTCACTCAGTGGCTTGGTCAGCGGCGTGAACGGCGCGTCCGGGTTGGACGCCCAGCGATAGGGATTACCGTAGCCTTTCGCCAAGTAGAATTCACGCGATTTGTCGATATAGCTGACAAAGCCGCGTTGGGTCGGATCGATATCACTCATTGCTGCTCTCCCCTCATCGCGGAAGGATGTGGTTGGGGTTGAGAGATAGACCGACCGGCTCCCGCTTGCAGAAGCCGGTCAGCCAGATGAAGCTTAGGCGGCCTCCAGTTCGGCCAAAGCCTCGGCATCGCTGACGGGCTCGGGTCGGCCGTTGGCCAGGGGCCGTAAGCCGGGTTTCTGCTCAAACGGGTCAACCAGACCCAGCGTCTTGCCGTGCTCACGCATGGCCGGAATGACGTCGCGGTTGATCAGCTCCAGACAGCGCATCCGATCCTTGGCCGGGACCGGGCCGTCCAGCCAGAAAGAGAAGATGCCCGGACGCAGGATATCTTGGATTTTCTTGAGCTTGGGAATCACGTCGTCGGGCGTACCCGCGATCATGACCATGTCCTTGAGGACACCGGGATAGCTGTCGTAAATGGTCTTTTTGACGGCCTCGATCTCTTCGACCGTCGTTTCCCCGCCCTCACCGTACAGCGGTCCGGCAGAGGCATTGACGCCGAAGTTCGTCCGGGCTAGCCGGCGGGTCGCCGCCTTGGAGTTATAGCCCGGCGGGAACATCCACTCGGGCCGGGCAAAGTGGGCAAAGGCCCCGCCGTACAGAATACGCTTGCCCATTTCTTCCGCGCGTTCCTGCGTATCCGCGACCATGACCGGTTGCAGATAGCCGAAATTCTCCGGTCCGGCCTGATAGCCCTCGCGGGCCGCGGCTTGGTTATAGAAATCCCACAGCTCCAGGGTGGGTTCGAGCCGGGTGGCGAGAGCCACGTAGGGGTAGCGGTTCTTGGCGCACCAGGCCACGGTTTCCGGGCTGATGAGACCGGGAATCCAGAACGGTGGATGCGGCTCCTGAACGGGCAGCACCCAGGGATTCACGTGCCGGAAGTGGAAGTGTTTGCCCTCGTACCGAAACGGGCCGGGCCGGGTCCACGACTGGACGATAAAGTCGATACCTTCTTCAAAGTATTCACGGTTAAAAGCCGGGTTGGCATTATTGGCGAGCTGTTCGCTGCCCGCGCCACGGACCCAGCCGGAGATCAAGCGGCCATTGGAGATCAGGTCGATCATGGCCAGCTCTTCGGACAGCCGGAGCGCGTTCGATACCGTAGGAACCGGGTTGCCGAGCAGAGCCATTTTGACCCGGCTGGTCGACTTGGCTAGGACCGAGGCTTCGACATCCATGACCGCGCCCAGGCAGAAGGGGTTGGCATGGTGCTCGTTGAGCATAATGCCGTCAAAGTTCATCAACTCCTGGTCGGTGTATATCTTCTCGTCGAGATACTGGTTGAGCAGCCGCACGCCGTGCTTGCGGTCGAAAAAGCTGTTCGGCGTTCCGAAAAAGCTGCGTTTGCGAATAATCTCGTTTTCGAGGTCGCGGTATTGCTCCGGATGTTCCTCCGGGTCGTAGTGATACGCACGTTCCGTAAACCACATGAAATGCATAATCTGTCCTCCTGCTGTGAAAAAATTAGAAATATAAGAGACGGGCGGAGGAGGCAAGAGGAAGCGCGGATGGTTTGGCAAGCTAATAAGTTCAGGGCACTTGGATAAACTACCCGTATATTGTCGACAGGGTAAATCTGATGCAATTGACAATAATCGAACGCTGCTTATGGTGTCGGGGATGAGCAAAAAATCCGAAATTGTAGAAAAATTTGTAGACTTGGCAGCCAAATCTCCTGAACTAACTGAAGCCGGACAGACGGTTGCAAAATCAACACTCACTATAGCTAAAGCAGTTGATAATTGTCTGCTTCCAATAGCTGCGGTCAATTTCGCCTTCGATAAAGCTAAAAAGTATTATGAGAATCGATTCCAGAAAGATTTGGAGGAAGTAACAAAGGATATTCCTGCCGATAACCTTATAGAACCAAAAGCTTCAGTAGCGGCCCCAGTTCTACAGGGTTTAGCATTTTCCCACGAAGAACTAGATTTAAAAATAATGTATTTGCAATTGTTAAATACAGCGATGGACGGTAGGAAAGCGGGAAGTGCACATCCCGCTTACGCGCAAATTATTCGCCAGCTCACTTCAGACGAAGCGCGCTTACTCAATCAAGTCATAGATGCCGGACCTAGAATCCCTATTGTCATGCTCACGGAGCGATCAGAAATCGGAATAAGAACGATACGCAAACATATAATAGAGTACGTTGATCTTGGTACGGGAGAACAAATAGCTGCTCCCCAATTGCCTGCAATGATTGATAATTGGATGAGATTGGGACTAGTTTCTGTCACGTATGATAGTCATCTTGTTGCAAAAGGAGTATATGATTGGGCCCAATCCCGACCGGAGTATATTGAATTCAAGAAAAAGGTAGAAAAGAAAGTGGAAATCAAAAAAGGGATTATGGAACTGACGGCGTTTGGCAGTTCCTTTGCGATAGCTGTAGGCAAAAATCCAAGATCGTAATGCAGAAACCTACAACTCCATTCCCCCGGAGTCTATATCAAAGTCAGCTCCTGTAGCAGATGAAAGAGATTACCGCCAGAGACGCCAAGAATCGCTTCGGCTATTTGCTGGATGCCGTGCAGAGTGCGCCCGTGCGTGTGACCAAGAAAGGCCGGGCGGTCGGCGTGATGATGTCGGTGCAACACTATGAGCGACTTCGCGGCGCTGCCTGGGAACGTCTAACGATGACGATGGACACTTTGGGAGAGGAGGCATCCGCAAACGGCTTGACGGAAGCCAAGCTCAAGACGCTCCTCGCGGGTAAAGGCTGAGCGTATCAGAAGACCCTGATTACAGGCCGCCAGTGTTTGATGGCAAGTTTCACATCTCTCTTGATCTGCGGCTATCGTGACGAAGGCTTGATAATGTTCCCCTGATTGTCCATCACGCCAATGGTAGAGTCCCCATAACGCTCAAGCGCACTGTCAACAGCCTCTTTGTTGGTTCCAGCTACATAGACTGGTCCTCGATGTCCTCTTAGCTGGCGACCGGCATCATCGACACTGTCGGGCGTCTCGACTTCGATTGTGATGTCTTCTGTTTTGATGTCTGGTCCCTGACCTTGGTTGTATTCAGCATTGTGGATTTTAGCCAACCGGTTTGCAGTGCTCTTGTGGGATCGACTTTCTGGCATTTGTCTTTCTCCTTCTATATTTCGGAAATCGAGGAGAACCGTGGTCCGCCTCGCAAACATACAGGTCGCCCGATTGGGCGTGCAACAAGTTGTTATTACTGCTTAGAGTCAACAGCGGCAGAGCCGCCTGCTCCTACAAAAACAAGGATCATTCTCCACTCCTCTTCCTACCCACCCTTGATACAGACTTCTCGTGCCGCTCGGTACAGCACCATACGTTGCGCCCGTTTCTTTCCGCGTACCAGCGGAAGCAGCCGCTTTCTCGTTTCATCAAGGGCCGACCCCACGAAGGTCTCCAGCAGCGTGCGTACATCGGAGGAACGGCTGCCTGGCTTGTGCATTCGTGCCTGCAAGCAGGGTGTTACCACATACCGCTCGATTTCTTCGAGGTACACACTGCTCTGCGCAAACACCCACGTCGGCAGGAGCACGGCCACAACACACAAGACGCTGCTCATGTTTTGCCGCCTACGGCGTATGCGTATGGGACGCACCTTGCAGTTCGCCAAGGTCCCGATTCAAGAGAATCAGGTTATCAGGCGGAAGACTGTTGAGCCGTTCCACCTGTGCGTCAAGTGCGGCGATCTCTCGGTCAATCTTACTATCCAACTGCCACCAGACGGTCATGACGGTCCCGGCATTCAGCGCCGAGGTGGTGGCGATAATGGCCACCATTTCCCTGATCTGCATCCCCTCTTAATTTTGTCCATAATGTCGTATTGATTCCCCTTATGTATTGGGAATGATGATGTTTACCGGCAACCCTATCAACAGCAATGGGCAAGGATTGCCGACCCCTCTCTCAAGTCGTTGCTTGAGTTTGTCCCAGTGGGTGGTTGCTGTACCGAACTTGTCTGCGACAAATACGCGCGCCCATGCGTCGGCGAAGTCGCGACCCTTTTTGATCTGGCTGTTTACGATGGTTCTTTGACGGAGTGTTGGTGTCAGGCCGAACTGTTCCAGGTCCTCGAAGCCCTGCCACTCGTATCTGATCGCGGCGCGATGAACGATGTCCACCAATTGCTCTTGCAGTGACGCCCCTCGGGTCACTATGACCCCTACGCTGATGGCCCCCTCTACATGGAGGCGTTGAAAGTTCTCAAGATCACGGTCATAGAATGGGTCTTTGTTGTTCCACTCGATTTCCAGGGCAATTGAGCCTGCGCTGGTTTTCTTCACATGGTCTATTTCATGCGTGGTGGAACCCCGCTCCTCGCCATCTATCAGTTTCTGTATTTCAATGTTCCGCTTGGGCCATCCCTGAGCAGCTAAAGCGTGTCGGAGGCGCTGTGTTGAGGCGGCTTCACCACCACCGCTTCGTATAAGCTCGACATCATCAATTGTGAAGGTAGCTAATGCATCACACAACTCGCCCAGGGGTACGGGAAAGTCCCGTATGAGGATAGCCTCAGCGTGATTTCGGGTATCTATGTCGAACCCCATACCTGAAAGGTCAGACAGATTCACTTGGCGAGGGCCATTTCTGCGGCTGAGTTGTGGGGGTATGTCGGCCAGTCTGGCTTATAGTCCTCGTCGGCTTGCTGGCCCCATACGGTCCAGTTGTCGCGACAGCCGCGTCCGAACAATTCGAGGTATGGTCCGCGACTACAACTCTCGATAATAGCGTACTGCTCATCGGGTTTACGGGAATGTTCCCGCTTCCGACTGCTGAACAGGTTGACCTGCCGACGACCAGGGGCAAGAGTTCTGGCCCCCTTGCCGCGGACGCCAAACAGCAGCACCTCCGTCACGTTGCGGAAGTAGAAGCCAACACCTCTGCCGTCTGAGCCGCCATCCTTGCGTACCTTGTGCCAGATGAGGTTAGTCTTATAGGTGAAGCCCCACGCCCCTAGGACAGCCAGCCCTTCAGGCAACAGGGCATTGGGGACCCACAGGTAACAGTGGGCCACGTCGTTGACGTGGTCAGACACAGGGAGGTCACAGATTTCCTCGACTGAGAGTGTTTCGTACCGCGATAGTCGCCTATGCTCAGGAGCGACCTTGCCAGTCCGATTCATGAATCTCCATGGTGGGTCTGCGAGAATGGTGCTGAATCGTCTCCCTTCCAAGTATTCCGAAAGTCCCCGGCTTCCGGTTGCCATGCCGTCTCCTTTCTCGCTTTTTGTACCGGCTCCCTTCTATGCTTTTTTGCGTAGATATGGAAGAGGGAATGCTCCTATGCGATCAAATCCTGATACCAGAGCCGCTTCCCGCTCATGCCTCCAAAGGAGGTAGCCCTCCCCTCAAATTCGGACACTCCCCTCCTGAAACTAGGACACCCGGGCTCAAATTAGGACAGCACCATCGTGGCTATATCAAGATCAATCAAATCAACTAAGACCGCGTTGCGCCCGCACGTAGCTTTCGAGTACTTGGTTGATCCGCGTCTGGTAGCCCTTTCCCGGAGCCTTGAAGTAAGCCAACACGGACCGTTTGACACGCAGGGTGATCTGTTCGGTGAGGTCGGGTTCGACGAGTTCCGCCTGCTGCGAGAAGGCCTCATCCAACTCGGGAATATCGCTGAAATCGATGTCCTCATCCTTCGTGGTCGCAATCTGTCGAGGGGTGAGAGGTTTATCGTATCCGCTCATGGTAAGCCTGCCTTCGTCACGCGGCGTCATGTTTCCCGATCCACTCGCGGAGCGCCTGATCGATCCTCGTCTGCCATCCGCGACCGCCGGCCTTGAAGTGATCGAGCACGTCCTGCGACAGACGGATAGTCGTTGACACTTTCGGGTTGGCGACCGGTGGCCGGCCACGGCGGCCAGTCGCCTTGGCGAATTTCTCCGGCCAGCCGTCCCTGGACAGGTCCGGTGCCGTGTCCGAATCAAAATCTTGAGGTATAGAGCGTTCGTTCCCGTTCATTGGCTTTCCCGACACCAATCAGCCCACAATACGCACCTCGTGCCCGCTGCATACCAGCATGGGTTCGACCAGTTCGCCGAAACCGTCCGGCTCATAGCCCTGGATGTCGGCGAATGTGGCGTTGGGATGATCGATGCAGATTTGCGCCACACCGTCGTAGGCGCGCTCTCGCTCGGCATCGTCCAGGTCAACCAGGTCCACGGAATAACGCACCGCGTCCGGCGTATTATTGATGGCCGCGACAACGTTCGGCACATGGACGTTCAGCCAGTAGTCGTCCAGGTGGGCGCGCTCAATACCCTGGCGTCTCTTGATAAAGAAGACGAGCTTGGTGGTGTCGCGGGTCGTCGGCCCGTCAACGTTGAGATGCTCGGTCACAAACAGATTGCAGCCCGGCTGGATGGTGGCATAGGTGCTGAATTTGTCGGCGTCGATATTGGGCGGAGCCTGCCGGCCGATTGTGGTCTCAAAATGTTCCCTGTCCCGAAACCACAGCTCGGCCATGCCGTCCGGCGGACGGCTGTCCGCATCGGCGCTGTCCGAGGGCGGGTCAAAGAAGGTGATGCGATAGCGTTCCGGCTTAACCAGCGAAACAACGTGCGGGGCGTGCACATGCTCCCAGACGTGGACCAACTCGTCATGCGAAACATGCTCCAGACGCCGCACAGCGCCCATAAACTTTAACATGGTTTCCCTCCTTAGAAGCGTGCCTGGGGCACGGGCAGCCCAGGGATATCCGAGCGCGCCCGAAAGACGCTGCCCTTGAGCTCGCGTTGATCGTTGTTGGCGGTGACCACGTACAGGTCCGACATGTCGGGCCCGCCAAAGGCCACGCTGGTGATTGTTTTGGCCGGCACCTTGATGCGTTGATCGACCGTACCGTCCGGCTTGAAGCGCACGATTTCACCCCGCCCGGCCACCGTGGCCACCCACACCCCGCCTTCGACATCAACGGTCATGCCGTCGGGCATGCCCTCGGGTAATTGCGCGAACAATTGCCGGTCGCTGACCGTGCGGTCGGCCCGCACCTCATAGGCCCAGACGGCCTTGGTGGTGGAATCGCAGTGGTAGAGCAGCTTGCGGTCCGGGCTGAAGCCCAGGCCGTTGGTTACCTCGACCCCCTCCCAGAGATGCGTCACCTGGCCCGGCGGGTCGATGCGGAAGAGCGAGCCCGGCGGCGGCGTACTCTTGAAATCGAAGGTATGAATATCGCAGCCAAACGAACCCACCCAGATACTGCCCTGGTCATCCATGGTCAGGTCGTTCAGGCC
>WTHD01000051.1 GCA_011523265.1 Candidatus Binatota bacterium | reverse complement strand
GCGGGAGATGATTGAAAAACCCCTCTTTGCAACCTCACCTGACGAAACGCGACTGAACCTCAGCGGTGTCTATCTCGAGACCCAGAAAGAGGGGAAAGTGCGTATGGTTGCCAGTGATGGACATCGTCTGTCTCTCATAGAGCGGGATGTCGATACACCCTCGCTGCCAGATTGGCCGAGCGTCATACTTCCAAAAAAAGGTTTGGTTGAAACACGAAAACTCCTTGAGAAGAGCGAGGGAACAATAGACGTTTCCGTCAACGATTCGGTTGTCAACCTTAAGAAGGAGACAACCGAACTCTTTATGCGTCTGATTGAGGGTGACTTTCCTGACTACCAGCAAGTTGTCCCAAAAGAACATACGCATCGTATTGAGTTTCCCCGCGATGAACTCCTCAGTGCTCTCCGTCGTATCTTGATTCTCACGACAGAACGGTCTCGGGGAATAAGATTACAGTTTGAAAAAGACAAGATCGAGGTCTCCGTCAATACTCCCGATGTGGGCGAGGGAACCGAGGAGATTGCAGCCTCATACGCTGGAGACGGATTATCAATTGGGTTTAACGGAAGATACCTGACCGAGGCATTAAATGTCATGAATGAAGGAGATTCTGTCGTCCTTTTTCTCAAGGATGAGATGAGCCCAGGACTGCTTCAGCAAAAGGAGAGTCATGAATTTTCCTATGTTATAATGCCTATGAAAATAAATTAATAGAAAGATGTTTTATTTTTATTCGTGGTTTACGTAACGTAAAGAAAATGCTAAGATTTGATATCAAAAAGAGGGGGTGTGTTACAAAGCTTTAAACCTACCTGCCTCCTTTGGGGAGTACATGCTCGAACAAGACTATGGGGCAGGACAGATAAAGGTACTCGAAGGTCTCGAAGCGGTCCGCAAGAGGCCGGGAATGTACATCGGTGATACCGCGGAGAGAGGACTCCATCATCTCGTCTTTGAAATTGTCGACAACTCTGTCGATGAAGCACTCGTCGGCTACTGCACTCACGTTGTTGTAACCATCCATACTGAAGGACATGTCTCCGTTGTCGATAACGGCCGGGGCATTCCAACGGAAAATCACCCGACTGAGGGGATTTCAGCCGCTCAGGTCGTCCTTACCAAGCTTCATGCCGGCGGAAAGTTCGATAAGGAAGCATATCGAGTCTCCGGAGGGTTGCACGGTGTCGGTGTTTCCGTCGTCAATGCTCTATCGGAAATTCTTGAAATCGAGATCAAGAGAGCAGGGAAAGTCTACTTCCAGCGTTACCATCGAGGTCAGCCGGACAACGAACTGAAAGAGATCGGACAGACTGAGGAGAGTGGAACAAAAGTTGTTTTTACGCCCGACTCTCAGGTTTTTGGTGAGAGAGCTTTCAGCTTCGACATCCTCTCAAGTCGGCTGCGCGAACTTGCCTTCCTCAACCCAGGCCTTCACATTTCAATTGTTGACGAAAGGGAGCCTGAGAAACGTCACGACTTCTTCTATGAAGGGGGGATTGTTTCTTTCGTTGAGCACCTGGGCCGAGCGAAAACACCCCTGCACGGCGAGGTTATCTATTTTAGTGGAGAAAAAGGCGGAACCGCAGCCGAAATCGCCCTCCAATGGAACGAGGGATATGTCGAAAGTATTTATTCGTTTGCCAATAATATTAACACGATAGAAGGGGGAACTCATCTCATTGGACTCAAGGCCGCGCTGACCAGGACAATCAATTCCTACGTTGGGTCACTCGGCCTTCTCAAAAAAGATCAGGAGAGTCTTCAGGGAGAGGATATTCGAGAGGGTCTGACTGCCATTATCAGTGTGAAAGTTCCAGAACCGCAATTTGAAGGACAGACAAAAACCAAGCTCGGCAATAGCGAAGTCAAAGGGTTTGTCGAATCGTTGGTGAACGAGAAGCTTGGAGTCTACCTCGAAGAACACCCGGCGGAAGCCAGGAAGATAGCACATAAGAGCGTTGATGCCTCACGAGCTCGTGAGGCGGCTCGGAAGGCGCGTGAACTCACGCGGCGGAAGGGAGCCCTCGATTCCGGGTCTCTTCCTGGGAAACTCGCTGACTGCCAGGAGCGCGACCCGGAAAAAAGTGAAATTTTTCTTGTTGAGGGGGATTCAGCCGGAGGATCAGCAAAGCAAGGGAGGGATCGACGGACACAGGCCATTCTGCCGCTGCGTGGGAAAATTCTGAATGTCGAAAAGGCACGCTTCGACAAAATGCTTTCATCTCAGGAAATACGGCTCCTGATATCCGCTTTAGGAGCTGGGGTCGGGAAGGACGAAACGGACCTCTCCAAACTACGCTACCATAAGATCATCATTATGACGGATGCGGATGTTGACGGCTCCCATATTCGTACTTTGCTGCTGACTTTCTTATATCGCCAGCTCCCCGGCATTATCGAAGATGGGTATTTATGTATTGCTCAGCCTCCCCTGTATAGGGCCAGAAAAGGAAAAACCGATCACTACCTGAAAGATGACGCCGAGTTGAATGAGTTCTTGGTCGAGCTCGGTGTTGAGCATGTCCTGGTAGGGGAACTTGAAGGGGAAGCGCTGAAAACATGGGTCAAGAACTCCCTCCGTCTGAACGGTATTCTTGATCTCGTTGAACGGAGAGGAAGAGATCGCCCTATTGTCTGTTCTCTTCTCTCCCACCCAGACCTCTCTCCCTCTGCTTTCAGTAGTCGGACCCTTCTTGAGTCTCTTCTCTCTACAGTCAAAAAAGAATTGACAGCTCGCACTCAGACCTCTTTTTCCATAGAGGAAGACAGAAAGCTTGGCGGATATAGGATTATCGTCACCCAAGGTCTGAACGGTTCCGGGCAAAGAGTAGTCTTCGATCGAGACTTTATTGAGTCAGCAGAGGCCGTGGAAGTGAAAAGACTATTGAGCGCGCTTGCGAATATTGGCCCGGCTCCTTTCACTTTCTCTGCGAAAGATACTGCCCTCGTCCTGGGAAGTCAGGAGGAAGTCCTTGAGGCAATACTAGCGCGCTCCAGAAAGGGGGTTGATATTCAGCGCTATAAAGGTCTTGGGGAGATGAATCCTGAGCAGCTCTGGGAAACAACTATGAACCCGGAGACACGGACTCTCTTGCAGGTCAGGATTGAGGATGCCTACGAGGCCGACGAGGTCTTTTCTACGCTCATGGGAAATGAAGTGGAGCCGAGACGAAAATTCATCTCTGAGAACGCTCTCTCCGCCAAGAATATTGATATCTAAGCCCACCCACTCCCTGTCATAATCAAAAAGGAATCTCCTCTGTATGGAAGACTATTCTGACTCCCACCCCCTTCCCTCTGTCAATATCGAGCAGGAGATGCGGCAGTCCTATATGGACTACGCCATGAGTGTGATTATTGGTCGAGCGCTGCCCGATGTCCGTGACGGGTTGAAGCCGGTCCACCGACGCGTCCTGTACGCCATGCACGACCTTGGGAATGAATGGAATCGTCCATATAAGAAATCTGCCCGTGTCGTGGGCGACGTGATTGGCAAATACCACCCGCACGGAGATTCGGCTGTCTATGACACCCTCGTCCGTATGGCGCAGGATTTCTCGTTGCGCTATCCGCTCATTGACGGCCAGGGAAACTTTGGCTCGGTTGATGGCGACCCTCCCGCCGCCATGCGGTATACCGAAGTCCGCATGACCCGCATCACCTCGGAATTGCTTGCCGACATTGATCGAGAGACCATCAATTTCATCCCGAACTACGACGATACCAGCCACGAACCTGCCGTTCTCCCAAGTAAATTTCCCAATCTACTGGTCAACGGCTCCTCTGGAATTGCTGTGGGGATGTCAACCAATATTCCTCCTCACAACCTTGGCGAGGTGATTGATGCCCTCCTGGCTCTGATCGAGAACATGGACCTCAAAAACCGTGATTTGATGGAGTACATCCCTGGTCCAGACTTTCCTACTGGAGCCTACATCCACGGACGCTCGGGAGTACGCAGCGCCTATGAAACTGGGCGGGGCATTATTCAGATGCGGGCTCGGACCTCTATAGAAGAGGACGAGAAGACCGGAAAAAGTCGTATTATTGCGCATGAGATCCCGTACCAGGTGAATAAGGCCCGTTTGATTGAGCGCATTGCTGATCTGGTCAATGAGAAACGCATTACCGGAATCTCCGATCTGCGTGACGAGTCCGACCGGGATGGTATGCGCATCGTTATCGAACTGAAGAGAGATGTTGTCCCACATGTCGTCCTCAATCAGCTGTATAAAATGACCCCTCTTCAGGATTCGTTTGGGGTCATTCTTCTGGCCATCGTCGATGGCCGCCCTCGCCTCCTGACCCTCAAAGACACCCTCCTGCACTTTCTTGAACATCGCCGGGAGGTGGTCCGTCGCCGGACTGCCTTTGATCTGCAGAAGGCCAACGACCGCCTCCACCTGCTTGAAGGGCTCAAACGTGCGCTGGATAATCTTGATCCTGTGCTCCACACCATTCGTCACGGACAGAATCCAGCGAGCGTGCGGCAAGCCCTTAAGGACCAATTTGCGCTGACTGATACACAGGCACAGGCTATTCTTGACATGCGCTTGCAGCGACTCACCCAGCTCGAACAAGGAAAAATTCTCTCCGAGCACAGAGAAACGCTCGGTGTTATTGATTCGCTGCAAAGTATTCTGGCCAGTCCGGAGAAAATCGACGGCGTGATCAGAGAAGAACTGACCGATCTCCGGAGCCGATTTTCCGACGAGCGGAGGACACAGATCCTGTCTGCCAGCGCAGACCTCTCGGACGAAGACTTGATTGCTGAAGAAGACGTCGTGGTCACCATCTCCCATGCCGGCTACATCAAGAGAAACCCGTTGACCGAATACCGCTCGCAGCGTCGGGGAGGAAAAGGGGTTGTTGGCGCGACAACCCGAGAAGAAGACTTTGTTGAGCATCTCTTCATCTCCTCCACGCATGCCTTCCTGTTGTTTTTTTCCTCAATCGGCAAAGTGTACTGGGTTAAGGTGCATGAAATTCCTCAGGGTGGCCGTATGGCAAAGGGAAAAGCGATAGTCAATCTTCTGCCGCTGCAAGACGGAGAGAAAATTTCAGCCTTTCTTCCTATCCGAGAGTTCCATGACGACGGTTTTATTGTCTTTGCGACCCGTAAAGGACAGGTCAAGAAAACGAAACTTATGGCCTATGCTAATCCTCGTCGCGGCGGAATCATCGCCATTACTCTGGGGGCCGACGATGAGGTTATCGGTGTCCAACTCACGGACGGTAAACAAGAGATCCTCCTTTCGACCAGAAACGGAAAAGCGATTCGATTTGGAGAAGATGGGGTCCGAGCAACCGGCCGCGGCACATCTGGCGTTCGAGGGATGACACTGGAAGAGGGAGACGACCTCGTCTCCCTTGAAATCCTCAACCAAGAAGCCACCCTTCTCACGGTGTCGTCCCAAGGGTATGGGAAGCGGAGCAGGATAGAGGACTATCGGCTACAGTCGCGTGGGGGGAAAGGAATCAGTACGATGCGCACCACGGACAAGACTGGAGCGGTCTGTGGTGTTAGGCAGGTGAAGGAGGATGACGACTTGATGCTCGTGACGGATAGCGGCAAGATAATACGGATACGTCTCGCTGAGTTGCGGGTGATCGGCAGGAATACCCAAGGTGTTAAACTCTTTAACGTTGGCGCGGACGGATACGTCTCCAGTATCGCGTTGGTTGCAGAAGAGGGGAGAGTCGAAAACGGAGAAGCAGTTCTCAATTCACACAGTACGGAGGAGCAACAGCTATGAGCATTCAGGTAGGCCAAACAGCCCCGGATTTCACACTCAAGACCAATAAGATGCAGGATTTTGCACTCAGTGAGGCAAAGGGGAAGAAGAATACCGTCATCCTTTTTGTTCCCTTCGCCTTTACCGATGGGTGAACGAAAGAATTGTGCTCGGTTCGAGACAATATCAACACCTTGCAGAATGACGATACTCAGGTTGTGGCCATTAGCGTGGACAGCCCCTTCTCGCTTGACGCGTGGGCGGCGAAAGAAGGCTATGATTTTCCACTGCTGAGTGACTTTGGTAAAGAAGTCTCTCAAGCGTATGGGTCGTTCTATGAAGACTTGATTGGTTTCAAGGGCGTCTCCAAACGTTCGGCCTTTGTCGTGGATAAGAGTGGGACAGTCCGATATGCCTGGATTACAGAGGACGCCCGCCAACTTCCCGACCTGGACCCCATACGGGACTGTCTCCAGAATTGCGGATAAGACGGCCTCGCATGCTGAAAGGCGGGGTTCACTCAGCAAAGAGTAAACGTGTCAAGCTGCTATCTATTTGAATTGAAGGGCACGTTTACTCTTTCCCGTCTTTTCTTCCTTCTCCCCGTATCACCAGGAGAATGAGCAGCGTGAGGGTCCATATGCCAAACAGCAGCCCACTCACGACCCATGGGTAGAGCGGCCGGTGATTCCTTTGTGCTATGAGGCCGCAGGCAATTCCGTCAAGAAAGTGAATAAAGAGCGTCGTCCCGACAAGCGCCGGAAAGGCAATGGTCTCGTCGAGGAAACGTAAGCCGGTGAAATACCCAAGAAAGACTGCGAAA
>WTHD01000297.1 GCA_011523265.1 Candidatus Binatota bacterium | reverse complement strand
GGTCGGCGAAGGCTGGATTGAGGTCGGCTCCTCAAACGTTCCTGCCCACGGCTGACGATTCGGATTGACGTCCCTGGTGCGCCGGTCACGTCACCGAGCGTGGTATGCGTCCCCCTCGGGCAAACGGCCCGTGTCGGCAAGAACGCGCAGCATGACGGATTCGTCAGGCTGAAACGGAATGGGAGGTGGGTCTGGCAGCGTTACCGGCTCGACCGGAAACGGGAGCTGTTGAATCGAGGTGTTATACACCTTGGCCAATAAGGCCGGGAGATGCACGACATCTTCAAGATTGTAGTGGAGGAGTGTTTCCAGCGCACCGCTCTCGCCGCGCTCGTGGTAGCGCCACAAGACGACCGCGCACCAGCCATCGAGCTGGGAGACCAGACCCGGCCGCTCAAGGCCCATCAGTTGTTCAATTTTTTTCAGACCGCCTTTATAACCGAGCGCGGCGAGGGGATAACGCAGATCAATATGGGCCTGGTTGAGCGGAATGCCGAGTTTGGTACGCAGAAAGGGCAGGTCAAATTGCTTGCCGTTATACGTCACCAGGAGGGTGAAAGCGTCAATGTCCGTCACAAACTGTTCCAGGTTCCGGCCGTGCACATAGACCTGAGGCCGCTCGCCGTCATACAGGCCAATAACGGTCACCATGGCTTGCTGCGCACCCAGGCCGGTGGTTTCAATGTCCAGATAGGCAACCCGTTCGGAAAACTCCGGGTATAACCGCCAGTGGAGCTGGTGGGGCAGTTTGGTCAGAAAGTACTGAGCGTCCCGCTTTTCGAGTGCGATCAACGAGCGCTCAAGTTCAAAACGCGATTCGTCCTGAAGCCAGGGAGGCAGGGAGCCGAGCGTGGGGTGGTCCAGAAGATATTCCCAACAGGTGACCCCAGCCCTCCACAAGCGCCGCTCTGTTTTCTCGCCAATCCCCTGGATGTGGCGGAAGGTCTGCTTCAGCATGGCCCGTCATGCCCGCGCAGGCGGGCATTCAGAATCAGTGTTCATAGCTTCGCAACACGCGGCCGGGTCGAGTGTCGGTCGGTTCGCCGTCGCGCAACAGGACCTGTCCGTTGACAACGGTATAGCGGTAGCCTTCGGAGCGGGCGACCAGACGCGAGGCCCCACCCGGAAAGTCCTGGACGAATTCCTTGGGCCTGGCCTCGACAGTATCGGGATCAAAGATGGTCAGGTCCGCGGCCATGCCCTGCCTGAGGAGACCCCGTTTGGGGATGCCCAGGAGTTGGGCCGGCGTAAAGGTCAGCCGGTTGACCGCCTGTTCCAGGCTGAGCGCCTTTTTCTGTCTGACCCAGTGGCTCAACAGAAAGCTGGGATAGGTGACCTGACATAGAAACGAGATATGGGCACCGCCGTCCGAGCCGCCCGTCAGCACATAGGGGTTGGTGGCCAGATTGCGCACGGCCTCCTCGTCGCCATTCTGAAAGCCCTTGATCAGAAACTGGGTATCCAGGTTTTCGGCAACCGCCAGGTCGAGCATGGCTTCGAGCGGGGTTTTGCCCTGCTCCTGGCCAATCGTGACCAGGTCTTTGCCCACCAGAGAGCGATGCTCGTCCCGGCGGACGCTGTCCACCAGGATGTCCTGCATACGTTTTGAGAATACCTTGGGCGAGGGGTCGTCCAGGTCGCGCTGCATGGCGGCCCGGTGGGCCGGGTCCGAGAGGTTGGCGATTTTTTCAGGACGACGACCCCGAATGGCGGCCTTCCAGGCCGGCAGATCCTCAAATACCGCGCCCCGCAGGGAAAAAGTGAGGTCGAACCGTTCACACAAGGACAAGGGATGGACCCGAGCGCCCTCCCGAAAGGCGTCTGCCGTCCAGTCCAAAACCTGTTTCCAGTTGTCGGGGGCGGCCCAGGTCTGAGACAAGAGATTCCACAGTACCGGGCGTCCGCTCTCCCGTGACAAGCGGGCCAGATAGTCCATATCCTTGGGACCCACGGTTGGAATACCCGGCGGAATGACACACACCGTGCCGCGGTGAAAGTCTTTCAGCGTCGCGGCGAGCGCAACGGTTTCGTCTTCTTCGGCAAAGCGGCTGGGTACGGGGATGCCGTCCCCGTCAAAATGGACCGGTCCGTATGACGACGAGAAGCCGAACGCGCCAGCCGCGACGCACTCTTTCACCACCGCCTGCATGGCCAGAATTTCGTCCTGGGTGGCCGGCCGTTTGCGGGCATCATCGCCCATCACGTTGTAGCGAATGGTTGAGTGGGGGGCCAAGGCCATGACGTTCACCCCCAGTTGGTGGTCGAGGGCGTCGAGATATTCGCCGTACGATTCCCACGTCCAGGGCACTCCGGCCTTGAGGCTGCCCAGCGGCATACCCTCGACTTTGACCAGCATGCGGGTGATATAGTCGCGATCTTCCGGTTTGCACGGCGCAAGGCCAAAGCCACAGTTGGTCATAAAGACGCTGGTGAAGCCGTGCCAGGAGCTTGGCGTTGCCAACGGGTCCCAAAAAAGCTGGGCGTCATAGTGGGTATGCACATCGATAAATCCGGGAGAGACGACCAGCCCTGTGGCATCAATGATCTCTGTTGCCGGACCGTCGACCTTGCCCATGGCTGCAATGTGGCCCTGGGCAATCGCCACGTCACCGTAATAGCCGGGCTGGCCCGAGCCATCGACCAGAAATCCATTTTTAATCAGCAGGTCATACTGCATGTCGCCTCCCTCCTTGTCTGGGTAATCCCTCGCCCTCGGACTGTATCGGCTTTCCCAGGCACCGACAAGGATTCGGGCCACCGGTAACACGGCCTGCCTTTCCTTTACCCGGAAATTTGCTATACGGAATATACTGAAAACGTCGGGGGCGTTGCTCAGCTCACCTCAACGGGCCTGAGTGTGGAAGGAGATGTGGATGCGGAGAGGGGTGTGGATATGTGGGGTGCTGATATGTCTCCTGCTACCGGCCTGTTCGTCGCGTAAGCCACCGATACCAACGCAGAACTTTGTGGCCTGGAGCCAACAGGCTGCTCCCCATAAAAAGCAGCTGTGCGTCCTGCCCTTTGAAAACGCCAGTCATGTTGATGAACTGGATGAAAAGGTGCGCCAGGGGGTCGCGGGTCATCTGAGTATCAAGCGTTTTACTGATACTGAGCTGCATGAAATAGACGCAACGCTTGCCGGCCTGGACCATTGGCACAAACTGGCGTCGCACGAACTGGGCCGGAAGCTCAATTGCGACGCTTTAGTCTATGGCCGGGTCTCGAAGCCGAACCGGGTTTACCTGGTGGTCTATTCCCAACTGGCACTTGAAGGCACGCTCCAAATTGTCGAATCGGCCACCGGGCGCACGCTCGTCCACGAAACCTATACCACGCGTTTGCACGATGCGGGGCTGCCATTCTCCCCGATAAGTCTGGCGACCAGCGCAGCCCGTACTTTACGGACCTTCACCGATGCGCAGCTTGTGCGCGCCATTGACGACTTGAGTCGTAATCTGGCCGCTCGTGTGCCCGATCTCCCCAAAACAGGCCAGCGTGCAAGGGGAATGCCGCAAAAAGAATATCTCGAACCGCCCTTTTCTCCTTCCTATCGGATTCAGGTGGCGGCCTTTCGCTCGCACGACGAGGCGCAATATGCAGCCCGGCTCTTGCGCCGAGAAGGCTATGCACCCGCCATTGCTGAGGTGACTGAAAGGGAGCAAGCCTGGCATCGGATTATTATTGGCCCATTCTCTTCAGCCCGAAGCGCCCGTGAGACCGGTGTCCAAATTAGAGAGAAGCTGCCGTTCGATCCCATTGTGATCCAAGGCCCATCACGGTGAAAAGACGAGACGGCTTCGCCCCGAATGAGGAAACGTGTCAACACCTGCATGTCTGTTGGAGAATGTGCTATCCAAAGAGAAAAGTCAGGGGAGCATAGCTATGGGAGGGAAACTCGACGGACAGGTGGCGATTGTCACCGCTGGAGGCTCCGGGATCGGCGCGGCGTCAGCCGTCCGCTTTGCCCAGGAAGGGGCGGCGGTCATTGTCGCGGATTTGAGCGGGAAACGGGCAGAGGCGGTCACTGCACAGATCAATGACGCGAGCGGAAAGGCAACCATGATCAAAATGGATGTTGCTGACCCGGACGGCATCCAGGCCACGATTCAACTCGCGCTTGATACCTATGGCCGTCTCGATGTCATGTTCAACAATGCCGGACTCGGAGAGTTGGCCCGGCTTGAGGACACATCCCTGGAAAGCTGGAATCGGACAATTGCCGTCACGCTGACCGGGACCTTTCTGGGCATGAAGTACTGCCTGCCCATTATGCGGCAGCAGGCCAGGGGCGCTATCGTCAACACGGCGTCCGTGTCCGGCATAGGCGGCGACTACGGCATGTCGGCGTATAACGCGGCCAAGGCCGGGGTCATCAACCTCAGCCGCTCGGCGGCGATTGAGAACGCCACATATAATATCCGGGTGAACTGCGTCTGCCCCGGGGCGATTAACACGCGCGCGGCGCAACTCCTGGGGGGCGACCGGGCCGACGAATTCCGCCGTCTCCAAGGCGAGGCGCATCCCCTCGGCCGCATGGGAGAGCCGGAAGAAATTGCCAATACGGTGCTGTTTCTCGCGTCTGATGAAGCCTCGTTCATCACCGGTCAGGCACTCGCCGTGGACGGTGGCGTGACCTCACATACCGGGCTCCCGAATATGCTGAGCATCCGCGAGAGCTAATCGGGGTCGCGTGTGGACTGGACAGCCCTGAGGGCGGTAAAAGAAGCGGACAGTCAGCAACGTGCCGCCGCACCGCTGAGCGAGGTCACTCCGAGCATTCGTGATTTTTCTCAGTTCGTGACCACGCAGAAACAGGAGCTCGGCCTCATCCCGGCGCTCAAACGTGCGGACCCGGATACGGGTCAAGCCTGGCCCGAGTTGGACATCGTTGCGCTCGCCCAAGCGTGTGACGATACGGAAGTCGGAGCCATTGGCGTGTATACCGAACCGAGCCTGTTCGGCACGTCGAGTGACGATATGCGCGCGATTTCGGAGCGAGTCACCACCCCGCTGTTGGCCCTCGATCTCGTCCTGCACGACAGCCAGCTTCATCATGCCCGGCTGTGCGGGGCGGATGCGGTTTTGCTGTGGGCCGGCGCGCTCGACGCGCCGGCCTTAGCACGTCTGATGACCACCGCCCGTTCCATCCACGTGGCTCCCGTTGTCATGGCCCGGACACTCGACGAACTCCACCTAGCGCTGGCGGCTGAGAGTTTTATCATCGGCTTGGCTTCTCCAAACGGAAAACTCGACGTCGCCCACGTCTCAGCCCTTGCGGCTCATGTTCCACGGCAGAAGACCATCATCTCGCTGGATGAACTGCGCACGCCCGAGGAAGCCGACGCACTGCTTGGAGAGGTCGACGCTGCGCTCGTTAGCCAGCGTGTGCTTGATGCGGCTGACGTGGAAGGAAGTTTGAGTAATGTTGTTCAGACTGGATCTCGGTAACTGCCGAGCGGTCTCGCATCGTAGATGCAAAGACTCTATAGTAGTCCATCAAAGAGAAGGGCCAAGTATGACTGCCCAACAGGCAACAGCGGAAGTATTCTTTACTGCGTTGAAGTCGCTCTCGAAACAAGAACAAGAGAGTATTCTGACTCGGATTGCACTCGACAAGAAGCTGCATCAACTCCTGGAGGATATCTCCGATCGTCTCGCTATCGAGGAAGGGCGGGATGAACGATCAAGACCTCTACGGGATTACATTGCTGAGCGAGAACAGCAAGAGAAAACTCGGCCAAAATCTCGTACGTGATGGCCTACACCATCCGGCTCAAGACCAGGGCAGAACGGGAGTTGGATCGGCTTCCCCTTACTCTGGTACGCCGGATTTGGCGAAAGCTCTTAGCCCTTGAAAAAGACCCCCGGCCTCGGGGGACCAGCAAACTCGAAGGGAGTGACGGATATCGCATTCGGATTGGTGACTACCGGGTTATCTATATTGTTGACGATCGAGAACAGACAGTGGATATTATTCGGGTTGCACACCGTAGAGAAGTTTACCGGTAAGAGTCTTGATTTCGCACAGAAAAAGGGAGCTACCATATGAAGTTCGGCATGATGTATGAAATCCAGATCCCTGAGCCCCACACCCCGAATATTGTGCAAGACACCTATAAACAAGTCATCGCCCAGGTCATGCTGGCCGAGGAGATGGGATTTGAGTATTTCTGGACGGTCGAGCATCATTTTCTCACCGAGTTTTCCTACTGTCCCGCGCCGGAGGTCTTGTACGGTGCGATCTCGCAGCGAACCAAGACCATCCGGATCGGTCATGCCGTCGCGCTGCTGCCACCCCAGTACAATCATCCGATCCGTGTGGCAGAGCGTGCGGCGGTCCTCGATCTGTTGAGCGACGGCCGGGTCGAACTCGGCACGGGCCGCTCAACCACGCTGATCGAGATGGAAGGCTTCGGGATTGATCCGGAAGAGACCAAGCCCATGTGGGAAGAAGCCGTCTCGATTATCCCGCGGATGTGGCTCGAAGATCCTTTTTCGCACGAAGGGCAGTATTTCAAGATTCCGCCCCGCTCAGTCATTCCCAAGCCAGTCCAGAAACCCCACCCTCCCCTGTGGGT
>WTHD01000397.1 GCA_011523265.1 Candidatus Binatota bacterium | reverse complement strand
GCTCCCACTGCGTGACCCGAGCGGCAAGGTCGGAATCCTGATGGATATTCCCGAGACGATGACTGATGCGTAGCATGCATGGCCTCCCTTTCTCATTTTGGCAGGTCTGGTGCGGGAACACCCAAGTGGCGCAGACGTAGCCCGTGCCAGGCTCTACGTAATACCCGCCGAACCGCTGGAACCTGTGTTCCCACAACTTTCACGCAGACCCCATATTCCCCAGGGAGGACGGTTGTCCCGGCCACGAGAACGGTGTCAGGGAATAATTCCTCTTGGATCTCAGCCTGGATTTCCTGTGCCCAGCTCTCGGTCACCGACCGGCCAACGAGGACGGCTTGGCCCCAGACGTGATATCGATCCAGGACGCCAGGGCCGGTGAGGTGCTGCTGGAGTGGCAGGGCGACACTGTGTTCTCGCATGAGGAGGTCACCGGTAGCGTCAGTGACTGTCAGGCTGGTCGAGAGCGCTTCAAACGGCTCCTGGGTCACATCCCCTCGGATGAGAAAGATTTCGGAAAAGAAAAAGCTCGCCTGCCGGCCGAGTTGGACGCGCAGTTGTTGGCCGAAACGCGCGCGGGGAAAGAGAATAACGGGTTCGGGACAGTATTCTGCATAGGCCTCCGCACCCAAAACAAACGACACGCTTTGCAGTGCACAGTTGGCCGTCATGGAGTGGATCTTCTCTGCGGCCTGATTGGTAATGTGGACGTGGGTCGTATCGTCCAGGGTGAACTGGAGCGTTGCACGATCGCCCTGAATCAAGCCGCCCGCAGGTGTTTGGACGTATACCACCGCCATGCCAGGCAAGGCGGGGTCCAAATACCAGGGCCGGGTCAGATGGAAAGGATGAGAAACAAACGACTGCTGAAGCTGGGTCCTTCCCGACCCTGCTACGGCAAAGGTCAGTTTGCACGCGCCCGACTTGCCGGCTGAGCCAGCCGGCCGTTGATTGAGCGCATCAGCCAGATAGGGCTGGAACGATTGTGGCCAGAAAGCGGCATCAAGAGAGCGGTCCGGCCGGGAGGCGTCATGCTCAGACACTGTCATAGGGGGAACTAGACAAAGAGCAACTCGCGTTCAATCCACTCGCCCACGTCCCGAATCCCCAGCCCTGTCTTACAGTTGGTGAGCAGAACGGGCCGCGGCCCACGAGCGTGGTGGGCATCCTGGGTCATCGCCTCAAGATTTGCGCCAACATATTGGGCAAGATCGACCTTGTTAATAACCAGGAGATCCGAGCGGGTAATGCCCAGCCCCCGCTTACGTGGAATGTCGTCGCCCCCGGCCACGTCGATGACAAAAACAAAGGCGTCGGCGAGTTCCGGAGAATACGTTGACGCCAGATTGTCCCCGCCACTTTCCAAGATAATGAGGTCCAGGGCCGGAAACTGCTCCTCCAACTGACGGACCGCTTCCAGATTCATGGTCGGGTCTTCGCGAATGACCGTATGTGGGCAGGCGCCGGTCTCAACGCCGACAATACGTTCCGGGGAGAGGAAACCGCGATTCCGCAGGCGTTGAGCGTCCTCCTGAGTCAGAATATCATTGGTGATGACCGCGACCTGCCGCCCCTGCCGCTGAAGATAGGGCACCACCTGTTCAATCAGTGCGGTCTTTCCCGAGCCGACCGGTCCACCGATCCCGAGCCGGGGAACTTCTGCATAGTCTGTCATACAGCCTCATCTGTCGTTAAGCCGGCCCGGTCTCCTCGTCTGAGGAAAAGAGTAAACGTGTCCAGCATCTGTACGTTTATTGGGGGACACGTTTACTCTTTCAGGAAGCCCTGCTCTGACGCCTTTTGGAGTGCCCGTTGCCGGACGGTTGCATCCTCTGTATTGCCCTCGGTCAAACCGTTCAAGCCGAAGACCGTCCGTTGTCCGCCGAATGGGACCAGTTGTACCATTTTCTCTTCTCCCGGTTCAAAGCGAACAGCCGTACCGGCCGGAATATCAAGCCGAAGACCAAAGGTTGTGTCCCGAGGAAAACGCAGCGCGCGGTTGGCCTCGAAGAAGTGATAATGCGAGCCCACCTGAATGGGCCGGTCTCCGGTATTGAGCACAATGACGGACCGTACGGGTCGTCCAGCATTCAAGACAACTCCCCCTTCAGCCGGAAGAATTTCCCCAGGAATCAGTGTGGAGGCCGTTTTTTCGGTCGGCATGAATACCTCTACTTGTCTTTCGTGACCCTCATTTCTATCTGTCGGATGTTCTTAGAGCAATAATCTTGCCGAGGTATAAAAGTAGTGGGGGAATCAGGTTGATTACTCAGTTTTCACAGAAAACATGCTGAATTTATGGGCCTGAAAATCAACACCTTGTATAATAATAGGGCAATCTGCTGATCCTTAAACAGTTCACTGAACTCCGCCTATCCTACTGTTTTCCCTTAATATGTCGACTCCTCAACGTATTGTAGCCAGAAATTTTTTATAGCCTCGCACAGTCTGGCCTCTATTTTGCTCCTTTCCTCAATTCTGTCTGAATCGCTCGCAGTCGAAAGGAAGGAGTAAACAAGCATATGAGAGGAAGAGGAAGACGCGTCGCACAGGCCCGTCTTATTGCAAGTCTTGTGATTAGCACCCTGGCGACCCCGGTGCTGGCCGATGAACTCAGCGAGTTACGCCAGCGGCTTGCCGAGCAGCACAAGGTCATGCAGGCCCTTGAGAGTCGCATGATGGAGCTGGAAGCGAAGGAGAAGGAACGAACCGAGAAAGGGGTTGATTTTGGCTACGCAGCAGGAACGCGGAAGAAAGGTTTCGCCGCGGAAGATGTGTATGACAATGGGTTTTTCATCCGGAGTAAAGATGGACGTTACTCGCTCAACCTCAACGGTTTCCTGCAAGCCCGCTATACGCTGAGTGCACCTGATGCGGGGAAAAGCCGCAATAATTTTGATGTTGCCCTGGCCCGACTGGCGTTTTCCGGGAATATCTTTGATCCCAAAGTCAAATACTTCTTTCAGTACGAAGCGACCACCTTCGGCAACACCAACCAATCAACCATGCTCGACTGGTGGATGCAGTATAGCCACTCCCAGTATCTGAATGTGCAGGCCGGTCGTTTTATTCTGCCCTATAGTCGCCAGTTCTACACCCATCCGGGCAATTTGCTGTTCCCGGACTTATCGGAAGCGGATTATGCCTTTAATCTGCAACGCGCGGTCGGCGCGCATCTGAGCGGAAAAGTCGGTCGGCTGTCCTATCACGCGCTGGCCACTAACAGTATCCGAGCCCTGGATGCGGGCGGACAGCAGAATGCCGGCGCCGAAGTCGCCTGGCAGGGACGGCTGGAATACGACATCCTTGATCCCTACGGCTATCTGGAAAGTTCCCCAACCCCAGCCGCCACACCGCAGTTGTCTCTTGGTATTGCTGCGGCCTTCAACCCGGTCGATCAGGCCTCCCGTTTTCAGAACGTGATGCCGGGCGACCGCACGACCAACGTCACCATCGACGGCGGCTTCCGCTATCAGGGCCTGAGCGTCCAGGCCGCCGGCTATTACCGTCGCAATAATCTCGAAGCCATGGACGAGATCGGCCACGACTGGGGCTACTACGGCCAGATTGGATACTATCTCACGGAAAAACTGGAAATCGCTGGGCGGGTCTCCGGGGTAGACTTCCAGTTTGCCAATAACCCCCGAACGGCTGGCGATGTCCGGGAATATATGGGCGGTTTCAATTACTACCTGTACGGCCACAACGTCAAACTCCAGGTGGACTACAGCTTCTTGGATGGCGACCCGTTTCTGGGCAAGAGCACGAGCGCCGACCGCTTCCGGGTGCAGACCCAAATCCTATTCTAAAACAGTACAAAAGAGAGAAGGAGGAATGGAGAGATGATCCGACTGAACAATGTCCATGACCGTACGAGGCCTCTGGCCGCGCGCTTGCGTTCTCCAATCGCTCTGATTGGACTGCTGGCCGGGCTATTCACCTGGATGCCGGCCGCTCAGGCGGCCGAGCCCATTAAGGTGGGTATCCTGCACTCGCTGAGCGGGACGATGGCGATTAGCGAAACGTCGCTGAAGGATGTGGCCTTGATGGCGATTGAAGAAATTAACGAGGCCGGTGGGCTGCTGGGCCGTCCGGTCGAGCCGGTTGTGGTTGACCCGGCCTCGGACTGGCCGCTCTTTGCCGAAAAAGCGCGCGAGTTGATCCAACAGGAAAAAGTCGCGGTCGTCTTCGGCTGCTGGACCTCGGTGTCCCGCAAATCGGTCCTCCCCGTCTTCGAAGAGCTGAACGGCTTGCTGTTCTATCCGGTTCAGTACGAAGGCGAAGAGTCTTCTTTCAATGTGTTTTACACTGGTGCCGCGCCAAACCAGCAGGCTATTCCAGCCGTTGAATATCTGATGAGCGAGGACGGCGGTGGAGCGGAACGCTTCGTGTTGCTGGGCACGGATTATGTCTATCCCCGGACGACGAATAAGATTCTCAACTATTTTCTGGAATCCAAGGGAGTAGCCAAAGCCGATGTCATGGAGCTCTATACGCCATTCGGGCATAGCGACTATCAGACCATCGTGGCTGACATCAAGAAATTCGCCGTCGGCAAACCGACCGCAGTGGTTTCAACGATTAACGGTGACTCGAACGTGCCGTTCTACAAAGAGTTGGCCAACCAGGGGCTGAAGGCTGAGGACATTCCCGTTGTCGCCTTCTCGGTTGGCGAGGAAGAACTCCGGGGTATCGATACCGCCCCGCTCGTCGGTCATCTGGCGGCGTGGAATTATTTTATGTCCGTCGAGACCCCAGAGAACAAAGACTTTGTGGCCAAGTGGAATGCCTATGTGAAAAAACATCAGTTGCCTGGCGGCGATAAGCGGGTGACCAACGACCCGATGGAAGCCACCTATATTGGTATCCGAATGTGGGCTCAGGCGGTCGAACAAGCTCAAACAACCGACGTCGATGCCGTGCGTCAAGCCGTCGGTCACCAGGTGGTGCGCTCGCCCTCCGGCTTCGACATCAGCATGGATGCCAAGAACCACCATCTGCACAAACCAGTCCTGATTGCCGAAGTCCGTGAAGACGGCCAGTTCGATATCGTCTGGAACACCGAAGGACCCGTGCGGGCTCAAGCCTGGAGTCCGTTTATCCCGGATAGCGCCAAAAAGGTCGCCGACTGGACCTATCCCTGGGTGTGTGGCAACTGCACCGAGCCCAAGTTCAAAAACTAGGGGCTTTGCCCGTGACGGACTGGTATCGGCTTACGCCGATACCAGTCCCCTTATGTCGTCATATAGCCGGGGAATTCGTTCCCCGGTAAAGCATTTTCTGGCTGAAACAGCATGAAGAGCGACAGAGAATTGAGACGGAGAATTGAGACAGAGAGGAACCCCCTTCTCTCTATCTTCCTTCTCTTTCTGTCTCTCATTCTGCTGCTCGGCCTCCCGTCTCCCCCCGGTGCCTCCGCTGCGGGGGGAGACCTTGCCTCTCTCCTGCAGGGACTCGGAGCCAAGAGTCGTCGGGATGTCCGGCAGGCAATAACGGCGCTCGGCGCGTTGAACGACCCGGCCGCGCTGCCCGCTCTGGAAGCTTTAGGCGATCGGCGTTTGCGGGTCGATGAGGCTGGACTCGTCTACATCAAAGCCGAAGACGGCAGCCTGCGCGATGCGCTCAGTGGGGAGACTGTTGAGCTGGACGCGGCAGCGTTGCGGACGCCTCGGATCAACAATGCCATTCGGCGAACGCTACGGCCGGTTATTGCCCAACTTCAATTACACGCTTCCGACGCTGCCGTACGCCTGGCCGCAGCGGAAGAGCTGACCAAGCGTCCACGTCCCGAGATGATGGACATATTGCAAGCTGCCCTGGAGCGCGAGACCGAGGCTGCGGTGCGGGACGTCCTGGATGTCGCTGTGGCGCAAATGCAGCTTCAGAGCGAAGACCAAGCCGTGCGGCTCGCCGCCATTCGGATGATTGGTGAGTCGGGCAACCTTGGGCTACGGCCCCAACTGGAAGCCCTGGTCGCGACGCAAGAAGATGGCTCTTTTGTTGAGGCCGACCCAGAGGTGCGCGAAGCTGCCGCGACCGCTCTGGCGAGCTTTGAACGCACTCAGTTTCTGATCAACAGCCTGGGGAATCTCTTCTATGGGGCGAGTCTGGGCAGTGTATTGCTCTTAGCTGCCCTTGGTCTGGGTATCACGTTTGGCTTAATGGGCGTCATTAACATGGCTCACGGCGAGATGTTGATGCTCGGCGCGTACGCCAGCTATGTGGTCCAGGGGGTCTTTCAAGCGAGCTTCCCGGCGTGGTTTGACTGGTATCTGGCGGTTGCGATCCCGGCTGCCTTTGGGGTGTGTCTGCTGACGGGGATGATACTGGAGCGCGGGGTGATCCGCTTTTTATACGGTCGCCCACTGGAAACCTTGCTTGCAACCTGGGGTATCAGCCTTGTTCTTATTCAGAGTGTGCGCCTCATCTTTGGGGCCCAAAATGTGCAGGTGGCGAATCCGGCCTGGTTGTCGGGCGGCACCGAAGTCCTGTACGGTGTTGTTTTGCCGTATAGTCGGCTGGCCATCCTCCTGTTTGTCGCGCTGGTGGTCGGCCTGGTCTGGCTCATTCTCCAGCGGACCCGCC
>WTHD01000140.1:16014-27798 GCA_011523265.1 Candidatus Binatota bacterium | reverse complement strand
CCAGATACCAGTCGCACAGCTCCGACCAGAAAAAATCCCGCGCCGTCGAAAGGGCAGCCGACGGATTATAGGCTTCAAGCTGTTGCTGCACTTCGGCGATTGCCCGTGTCAGGCGGGATAATATCCAGCGTTCCTCGAACGGCAGCGCAGCCGGATTCTGCTCCACGAAGGGAGCCTGCTCAAGATTCAGCAAGGCAAACCGCGTCGCGTTCCACAGCTTGTTGCAGAAGTGACGGCCGACCTCAAAGCGGTCGCTGATCAGCTTGGCCGAGGGGATGTCCGGCATAGTGCCGAGCACATCAAACTCTTTGCCGGTTTTGGGACACACATAGGTGAAAATGCTGCTGCCGTGCTTGGCTTTTGCCAGGTCTACGGGCTCATTGGTAAACGGCGATATGGCCTGAACGGGGAGGCGAATGTCCTGGGAGCCGGTTTGCATCTCACACAGGACGTAGCGCATGGCATCGCAGCCGTAGCGTTCGATAATGTCCACCGGGTCGATGCCATTGCCTTTCGACTTGCTCATCCGCTCGCCTTTGCCATCCAAAATCGTGGCGTGGATAAAGACGTCGGTGAACGGCACGTCACCCAGGTTATACAGGCCCATCAGGACCATGCGGGCGACCCATAGGGTAATGATGTCGCGCCCGGTCACCAGGCAGGAGCCGGGATAATAATACGAGAGGCAGTCGGGGGAACCGTCGTATGTCCCCAGGGGCGACTGACCGGCTTCAATAGCCGCAGTGTTGGGGTCGGGCCAGCCCAGGGTACTATGCGGCCACAGCCCGCTCGAAAACCAGGTATCCAGCACGTCGGGGTCACGAACAAAGCCAGCCGCTTCCAGGTCGCTCATCACGTCCGCCTGGCTGGACGGCTCCCGCAAACACACCAGAATTTTTCCCTGGAGTTGCTCTGGCGTGTCGTCGGCAACAGACTGAGCCAGACGACTGGGCATATCGGGATTGATAAGTTCGTTGGCTTCACTCGTCTGCAAGCGGGCGACCACATCTTCTCGCCTCAGATACGGGGTAAGCCAGACGAGCTGTTCCAGTAATGCCTGGCCCTGGAAACTACCCGACCAGATCGGGATCTGATGTCCCCACCAGAGCTGGCGGCTGATGCACCAGTCCCGCTTCTCGGCGAGCCAGTTGATATAGGTGTTCCGGTAACGAACGTCCGGATGAAACGAAACGTTCTTGCCCGTGGGCGAGCGCCACTTGTCTTCGGCAGCGTCAAGGGCGGCCTGGGCGAGTCCGGGTGCGACAAATTCATTGGCCGTCCCCCGGCCGCAGACGACGCCACCGTCCACATCGCCCATGCGTACGAACCACTGCTCCGACAGATAGGGCTCAACCGGGGTCTTGGATCGGTCTGAGTGGCCGATTTCGATCTCCCGATCCTCAATGGCTTCAAGCAGGCCGAGCACCTCCAAATCCTGAATAATCTTGTCTCGGGCGGCAAAGCGGTCGAGCCCTTGATATGACCCGGCCTGGTCGTTCAAAGAACCATCGGCACTCAGAATGTTAATAATACCGATCTCCTCGCTGTGGCGGCCCCAGACCTCATAGTCATTGGGATCGTGACCTGGAGTGATTTTCACACAACCGCTACCGAGTTCGGGTTTTGCCCATTCATCGCAGATGAGCGGAATCGGGCGGTCCAGCAGCGGCAGGCGCACCAGACGACCGGCTCTGGCCATGGCCGCGAGCTGTTCGAGCTGCGGTAGATGCGTAGCGCGTCGTTTCTCAAGCCGCGCCACCTCCGCTTCCAGTTCGGCCCGTTCTTTTTGGCCGGCTCGGGTCAGGCGCTCCTGTGTTTTGCGAATGAGTTCTTCCAGGGCGCCGCGCGGGTCGGGATGGCAGGCTACCGCCGTATCGCCCAACATGGTTTCGGGCCGCGTTGTGGCCACCACAACGTATTCCGGTTCGCCGGGCTGAGGATGAATGACCGGATAACGCAGATGCCAGAAATGCCCCTGGACGCTTTCATACACGATCTCGTCATCCGCGACCGCAGTCTGCAAGTGGCAGTCCCAGTTGACCAGGCGCGTCCCACGAAAAATCAGACCGTCCCGGAACAGGTGAAAAAAGGTCCACTGGACGGCCCGGGCACAGACCGCGTCCATGGTAAAGCGCTGGCGGTCCCAGTCGCACGAACAGCCCATGGCCTGCTGTTGGCTGACAATGCGGGCCTGATATTGCTCTTTCCAGTCCCAGATACGTTCGACCAGGGCCTCGCGGCCAATATCATGCCGCGTTTTGCCTTCCAGTTCGAACAGGCGCTTTTCCACAACCGCCTGCGTGGCGATACCGGCGTGATCCGTTCCGGCCATCCACAGCGCGTTCTCCCCCAGCATGCGATGCCAGCGCGTCAGCATGTCCTGCATAACGTTGTCCATGGCGTGCCCCATGTGCAGCGCGCCGGTGACATTCGGCAACGGCATCATGATCACATAGCGCTGCGCGTTGTCGTCTGGTGTCGCGGCAAAGGGTTTGGTCTCGGCCCAGCGCTGAACGATCGTTTTTTCCAGTGCGGCCGGGTCGTATTGGCTGGCCAGTTCGTTTGGCATCAACTCGCTCCTTGGGAAAGCAGACTCATCCGATGTAAAGAGGCGGCCTATTGTATCAGCATCCCAGTAAAAAGGGGCTTCCCTCTTTTTGAGAAAAGCCCCCTGACTTATGCGAAAGGGGGGACTTGAACCCCCACGGGTTTTACCCCACAGGATCCTGAATCCTGCGCGTCTGCCAATTCCGCCACTTTCGCGTGAAGTACGTGAAGTACTTACCCGCCGCCCTGTTCGCCTGTCAATCCCGCAGGGGTGCAGCATTCCTCGCGGGACGAATCATTCCTGAATAGCCGTCCCTGACGCAAAATACAGGGCTATCGGGAAGGGTTAGCTGCCAGCCTTACTCCGGTTCCTGATGGCCCGCGTTGGCCAGGAATGAGACAAACACTGCCACGCTGAGTGCCCCCAAGACGCCCAGCGTCACGGCCCCGGCCGACACAAACCCCTCGTCGGAAAAACCCGCGGCCTGCCAGGATCCGACCAATACGGCCGCCCCAACGACTACGCCTAATACTGTCCCAAGCATGCGCGAAACTCCTTGTCTTCCAATACAGCCTGCTGCTTCCTTTACCAGTTCTCCGGGTGGAGGACTAGGGTACTCCGGGGATTTAGGCGGATTCTCTTGCCCCAGTACAGCAGTCCTCAGGCTTGCAGACTAGTATTTTTTCTGGATTCTCGGTAAGGGAAAGATACAATTTCATACAACACGCAAGGAGGTTTATATGTCAGCGGGGAACGGTGAAGTCAGTCTTGAGGGGTCCATCGATTGTGATGGCCATATTTTGGAGCCGTCCGATTTGTGGGAGCAATATCTTGATCCGCAATACCGTGAGCGGGCCATTCGGATTAAAACGGACGATGAGGGCTGGGAGTATTTTGAGTTTGATGGCAAACCGTCCCGACTGTGCGAGCGCGGTTTTCCCGGCATTCTGGGCGCCATGGGCCAGCCGGATATCGTGCCCGGTCCGGACCGCCGCTATATTGATGGTGCACCGTTTGGCTCAATGGACGCCAAGGAACGCATAGAGCGGATTGATGGCGAAGGGCTGGCAAAATCGATTCTCTATCCGACCATCGGCCTGTTGTGGGAGAGTGAGATCCAGGACCCGGAAATATCGGCCGCCTATTGCCGGGCCTATAACCGCTGGATTGTGGACTTCTGCTCCGAGTCGGGCGGCCGCCTCATTCCCATCGCCCATCTGTCCGGCACGGATGCCAACGAAGCGGCGACAGAACTGGAGCGTGCGGTCAAGGCGGGTTGCAAAGGCGCCTTTTTCGCGCCGTTTACCTGGACGAAGAAGTCGCATGGGCATCCAGACTATGATCCGGTCTGGGCAAAGGCACAGGAGTTAGACGTGCCCATTGCCCTACACCCCACCTTTGAACCCATCCAGTTCATGCCCCACGGGCGGTTTGAAGAACTCGTGCCAACGGAGCCGATTGACTTTAACTGGTATTTTGATGTGCTGGTCGCTCAGAATATGCAGCAGGCGTTTGTGTCGCTCTTTCACCATGGGGTGTTCGAGCGCTTCCCCAAGGTGAAGGCTGTCGTGCTCGAATCCCAGGCCGGCTGGATTGGCTATTTACTCGACCGGATGGATGCCGTGTTTGAGGGTCCGCTAGCCCACTCGACCCAACTCAAGGAGCGGCCCAGCTTTTATTTTCAGCGCCAGTGTTGGATTTCCGCCGACCCGGACGAAAAAGCCTTGCAGAACATCATTGAATTCGTCGGGGCGGACAAATTCTTCTGGGCCTCGGACTTCCCCCACCCGGACCACAGCGACCAGTATATGCCGGCCCTGAAACGACTGGTCACGCCACTCTCCGAAACGGCCCGGCAGCAGGTCATCGGGGCAAACGTGGCCGAGGTCTATAAGTTGGGACAGTAGCTCCTGGCGGACCGACAGCGTAAGACCCACAGGCCCGCAGCTATTGCGGGCCTTTTTACTGAAGCCCGGACCGGCCGGACGTAGACGACTTTCCGTATCCCGTGCATTACAAACTACTGCTCGAATACGACGGGACCAATTACCACGGCTGGCAGATTCAGCCCACGGGTGCCACTGTTCAGGGGACGCTCGAAGCCGTCTTATCCCGGATTCTGAATAGGCCCATTCGTGTGCGGGTGGCTGGGCGAACAGACGCAGGGGTTCATGCGCTGGGCCAAGTGGCCACTTTTCAGGCGACCCCTCCTCTCGACCTTGTGCGGTTTCAGCACAGCCTCAACTCGGTTCTGCCTTCGGATATTGCCATCCACACAATCAGCGAGGTGCCGGACACCTTTCATCCGCGCTATGACGCGCGCAGCCGGACCTATCAGTACCGCCTCTGGAACCGGCCCTACCCCTCGGCCATTCAGGCCCGCTACTCGTGGCATATCCCCTATCCTCTGGATCAGGGGGCAATGCATGCCGCCGCGGCCCTGCTCACCGGGCCTCATAATTTTGCGTCTTTTCAGGGAGCGGACTCCGTGGAACGCACACCGTGGCGCACAGTGATGCACAGTGTCGTCTGTCGCGAGCGCGATTTTCTCGTGTATACTGTCGAAGCCCGGTCCTTTCTACGTCATATGGTCAGAAATATTGTAGGTACCCTGGTAGATGTCGGTCGAGGCGCTTTGAGTACGGACGAATTTGCCGCGGTTTTTGCGGCACACGACCGCTCTCGGGCCGGACTGAACGCACCGCCGCAGGGCTTATTCCTGGTTGCCGTCCGCTATTAAAAAGGCAGACACGTATGGGACTTCTCCAGGATATCACAGCAGCTCTCGCCCCCGTCGGGCTCAACCTCATCGGGACAACGCCGAGGTCTGACTATGAGGCCCTGGTTCCGCCGCAGTATCATATCAAGCAGCAGTTTCCTGAGACCGAGACTGTCGTTGTTATTGGGAATGGCGGTGGAGAATTTTGGACCCACTTCCGGGAGTATGCCGAGGCGCGGCCAGACTATCTCCAGCAGCATGAACATCCGCTGGACGACTACACAGTCGAAGTGATAAGAGCGCGGCTTACGCCGCTTTTAGACACGGCTCGCGCTCAGTATCGTCTTATCTATCCGTTTCAGTTTTTCAGCGGCCTGACCGTATCCTTCATGCACCTGGCACAGGCCGCGCGGCTGTCAGTGCCCAGTATCCTTGGCGTCCAAATCCATCCCCGGTATGGCCCCTGGATAGCCTGGCGTGCCGCGGTCTTGATTGATCGCGACCTCCCAGCGCTCGCGACCCCGGCCCAAGGCTTTGATCCGTGTTCCACCTGCGTGGAGCGCCCCTGTATAGCCGCCTGTCCGACCCAGGCCGTCAACGCCGCACGAGGCTGGGATCTGCTTGCCTGCACGCAGCATCGCCTGCGCGTCCCGACCGATTGCGCTGAGTGCTGTCACGCTCGGTACATCTGCGTCTACGGCCGTGAGCACCGCTATCCTGAGGACGCACTCGCCTATCATCAACGCTTCAGCCTTGCCACAGCGCAGGCGTACTTCAGGAAGTCCGAGGGGGCAAACTAGTCGTTTGGCAGCAAATTTCCCTGCTCATCGAGTCTGAGATTCGTCTGCTTGGCTTGCTCAAGCACTTTCGGAGCCCAGGCCACATGACCGGCATCGGTTCCGCCGAGAATGGCCATCAGATGCGCGTCTGCATCGCCGACATTTCTAAATCCGCGCATCACGCCGGGCGGGACTGAAACCGTGTCCCAGGCATCTAGGATCACTTCCTGTTCTCCCCCATCCCCCCAGTAGATGGACCATTTCCCTGACAGCGGGATAAATACTTCAACCGTACTGTGGCTGTGCAGCGCCGCGCCTTTGCCCGGACTCGCACCCACATAGGTGACGTTAAAGTCCTGAACCGCGGTAATCGCAGGGTTGAGGTTCGTATCCTCGGTCACCCCGCGGCCAATCACATTATAGATGTCACGCTCATGGCCCGGGATCTCACTATCAAGAAATGCCTGCGGGCTGGACTTGAGCTCTTTGAAACGGGCAACGCGTTCGAGCATCGCTTCTTTTGAAACGTGGGTGTTTGCCATTGGTCCCTCCTTGGCGGTCTTCCCGTACGATTCTTCTTCCTTACCCCGGTCTGACCGGGAGGTGCAAGAGCTGAGTGGAATAATTGGAAGCAGACCCTATCCACCTCCCCGGATAGAAGGCCGCTTGCATGGATGGGGGGAATCCAGTAAGCGCAGGGCATGGCGACAAAGAACGGGCGCGCCCGGGGGAGCAAGAGCAAACGTCCCCTCCCATCGGACAAAAAAGCTGGGGATGTTCACTCTTTTAAGCAGGCTCTGCGCGAAGAGGCAGTCCTGCAAGCCGCGGCAGACTGTTTCGGCGAACAGGGCTACCGGGCAACGACGCTCGAAACCATTGCCGAGCGCTTGGAGATCTCCCGCGTCACTCTCTATCGTTACTGTCCGAGTAAAGAAGAACTGCTGATTCGGGTGTTTGAGCGTTCTATTGCTATTTTTCAGCGTGACCTGCGACAGATTTGTTCCCAGCCCATCGCGCCCGAAGAGAAGCTGCGGCAGATTATCCGACATCAGGTCCGCCTCATGGCTGACCACCGCAATTTTTTGACGGTTTTTTTTAGTGAAGAGAGTCATCTACCCCAGGAGATTGCCAAACGGGCACGCGCCGAACGACGGGTATACGACGGGCTTATTGAGGATGTGATTGCTGCGGGTGTCAAGGCTGGCCGCCTCGCCCCGCTTCCGGCCAAGCTGGTGTCGTTTGCTATTCTTGGCATGTGCAACTGGCTGTATCAGTGGTACCAACCCGAAGGACCGCTCTCCGCCGATGAGGTTGCACGCAATTTTATCCAGTTGCTTGAGCAGGGCTATTTGCGTGCCGACCCACAACAGGAAATTCTTCAGCGTTTAGAGAGAATGGAATCCGCGCTGTTGGACCTGCGGGACGCTCGGCAACCGGACGAGTGAAGGTCTACTCGCCACCCCGCACGGGGATCGGCGAGTTGCACCAGCGGCCACTGGCTTCGTCATAATGCGCCCACCACCGCCGACCGTTTTTGCGAAAGAGTTTGAATGAACAGCCATGATCGTCACACCACGGCGGGCTGGGCTCGGTCTGGGGTGGAGGAGGAATAGGCTGCTGGGACTGGGGCCGTGGCTGCTGGGACTGGGGCCGTTGAGAAGGCTTTATTTTTGGCTGGCGAGGGGTAAAGCCCATGGCTTCGAGTTCGACGATCACGGCCGCCATACCGCCAGCACCATCAACCGGCATCTCCAGACGGCACTCATAGCCCTCGGGGCTGATGCACCAGACCTCGCACGTCCCCATTGTCACCTGCGGGCTGGGCACCGGCGGAGGGGACTCTTCCGGCGGGGCATCCCCAGGATTTTCGCCAGGCCACTCCTCATCCCAAGCGGGCGAAGCCGGGAAGGAGGGGACAAATCGTTTGGATGATTTACGCTCCACTGACCTCTCGTCGGACAAGCTGGGCTCCGGCCACCAGGGCTCCCAGCTTGGCTCGGGCTAAATTCCGGGACGACGCAGAAAAACCACAATCGCAGGTCAGGTAGAGCTTTTCCGGATTCACATGTTCAAGCGTCAGACGAATACGTTCGGCCACATCTTCCGCCGTCTCCAGGTACATGGATTTCACATCAATGACCCCAGCCGCAAACTCGCGCTCATCACCATACTGGCTCCAGAGTGCCAGCTCGGCCATTTCCCGATTCGCAAATTCCAGTGCGAATTGATCGACCTTGACGTCAAGAATGCCGGGGAACAGCGGTTTATACGTCCGCTTCATGGCCGGCCGACCCTGATTATTGCCAAAGCAAATGTGCAGGGCGATTTTGGCCTCTACACCCTCCAGGGTGGTATTGAACAGCTTCACGGTTTCTTCCATGGACAAGGCCGGCTCCCGGCCTACGGCGGATGGTTCGTCAAGTTGAACGAAGGTCGCACCAGCCGCAACAACACCGCGGAGTTCCGTATTCACGAGCTCTGCCAAGTCGTACAGGAGCGGCAGATAGTCGTCCTGTGGATAACCAGCCTTAAGCCGGATGGGCATAGCGGTCGTGAGCGGACCGGGGCAGCAGACCTTGAGCGGCTTATCGGTTTGGGATCGGACAAAGGTAAATTCGTCGGCCAACCCGAAGCCGTCAGGAGCACTGACCCGTTCGGTTGTCTCAAAACGCGGCGCACTATCATAGCTCATGATACCGAGCTTGCGTTGCGCCCGGACCATATTGAGGCCGGATAATTTTTCGACCACGTTCCACAGAAAGCGCTGACGACGAATCTCACCATCAGTCAGAACGTCCAGGCCGGCTTCTTCTTGGTCCCAGACGGCCATTTTTACCGCGTCTTGAATGGCTTCTTCGACATCTGCCGGACCGGCAGTCCCGGCTCGGAGGGCCCTTCTGGTTGCAATCAACCACGATGGTGAGGCGTAGGAGCCAACGCCCATTGTGGGGAAAAGCCCAAGATCGGTGCCATTGAGTGTCGGCATCACGACTTCTCTTTTCTTCCTATAACGCCTCTGGAAAGAGGGCGAGCAACTCCGCCCCGTCCGGGGTCTGCCACGCCCCGCGAACCATATAGGTCTGGAGGGTTTCCACCCGAAAGCCCACGGCGAGCAACTCGCGTAATAATGTTGCGTGCCGCGTAGGAAAACGCATACGCAGGGCCTTTCCCTGTTCACGCTCCGTCGCGGACAGAATCAGGGCGCGTAAGACCGACGGTTGCGTTGCTGCAGCAGGGCCAAAAAACGTCCCTGCCTCTGTGCGAAGGAAACACAGGTAACCCACGAGTTGCCCCTGAACGAAAGCGGCAATATGCGGCGGCTGGGCGTGGAAAAACCGCATATCCTGTTTACGCGCAATACCGGTTAAGCACGTATCCAGCGTCGCCAGGTGTTCGATATCCTCCGTCGTCCACTCCCGGATTTCAACATCTCCTGGAACGCCTGCCTGAAGGTGCTGCCCGACCAATGAAGCAATAGTGCCGCGCGCCTCAAAACCAAGCGTGCTATACAGCGGAAAGGACACCACGTTAAAGGCGTCTTGCACCAGCCGGAGCGAAGGACACGCTCCCCCCGCCTCAATCACGGCCTGCATCAGTGCTCGCCCGGCACCTTGGGCTTGGGCGCTCGGATCAATAGTAATAGGGCCAATCCCGGCCGTATCGCCCCGAAGATGGATGAAGCCGGACCCAACGATCTGTCCATCCTGGAGCGCGGTGAAACACTCGTTTGGCTCAAGCCGTGCATACCCTTGTGCGATGGATGTTCCGGCAGCCGGCGACGGAAACGGCGCAGGGTAGCCATGGCGGCGAAAGAGGTCATTAAAGGCGGCAACCATGACTGCCCCAACGCGAGGAATATCTTCCTCTAACATGTGGCGAATCGTCACGGTCATCACGCCCCCTCTTCCCTTCCCCTACCTGCCGACACCTGTAAAGAATGGTGTATTGCAGCGTTGTAACAAAAAACTTTCCTGCTGTCTGCCCACGAACGAATATTTTCTGGATAGGCGCCCGCGTGAAGGGGACAAGGCCTGCCTGACTTTTCCCACCTGTCTGAGCGTGGTACCGTAGCCGAAATTTTTTTATCCTCGACAAGAACAGCCAAGAGAGGAAGTGTATGGAAGCCTGTGGTGAGTTATCCCCGCCTCCCAGAACCTTGTTAGGTCCCGGTCCGAGCAACGTCCATCCTCGGGTACTGCGCGCCCTGTCCACCCCGCTGGTTGGTCATCTTGATCCTGAGTTTATTCGGCTGATGGAAGAGACCAAGGCACTCCTCCGGTTTGTCTTTCAAACATCGAACCCCCTCACCCTCCCGATTTCGGGGACCGGCAGCGCTGGCATGGAAACCTGCTTTGTGAATATGGTCGAGCCTGGAGACGAGGTCGTCATCGGCGTCAACGGCGTATTCGGCACCCGCATGGTCGATGTCGTGAAACGCTGCGGCGGAACACCCGTTATCATGGAAACCCTCTGGGGATCCGTCTTTAACCCGGACGATGTCCGTGCGGCCCTCAAGCGCTGCACTCGACCAAAGTTGGTGGCGCTCGTCAATGCCGAAACGTCAACCGGAGCCTGGCAGCCTTTGGCAGACATTGCTCCGCTCGTCCACGAGGCAGGGGCGCTGTTTCTGGTTGATGCGGTGACGTCGCTCGGCGGCTGCCCCCTCAAAATAGACGAATGGCAGATTGATGTCTGTTATAGCGGGACCCAGAAGTGCCTGAGCTGTCCGCCCGGCCTCTCGCCCGTCACCTTTAGTCCGGCCGCCCAAGAGGTCATACGGAACCGCAAGCACAAGGTTCAGAGCTGGTATCTGGACCTGAGCCTGCTTGAGCAATATTGGGGTGAGGAACGCGTGTACCACCACACCGCCCCTATCTCGATGAACTATGCCCTGCGGGAGGCCTTACGGCTGATTTCCGAAGAAGGCTTAGCCGCACGATTTCGTCGCCACGAGGACAATCATTTGGCCCTCTCTGCCGGCCTCAACGCGCTAGGGATGCGGCTTGTCGCCCAGGAAGACGCCCGCCTCTGGATGCTCAACAATGTCGCCATCCCCGATGGCATTGACGATGCGACCGTTCGCCAGCACCTCCTCGCCGAGTATAATATTGAGATTGGTGCCGGCTTGGGAGTGTTCGCCGGAAAAGTCTGGCGTATTGGCCTGATGGGAGAATCCAGCACCCGTAGTAATGTTCTGCTTGTTTTAAGCGCACTGGAGGCCGTGTTACAGCAAAATGGTCATGCTTGCGCAGCCGGGGCTAGTGTCAGCGCGGCGCAAGAAGTATACGCGACGCGGGGGTCCAGAGCGCGCCTCAATCAGCATGAGGCCCGGTAAAAAGGCTCACCAGGACAGCCGGCGGCCCGCCGGTGTGATATGATGTAAGAGAAGCGTCGAGGAATAATGCGAGCGTCCGTTAGCTCCTTTTTCTTGCTGTGTTTTTTTGCTCTCCTGCTGCCGGTGACAGACGGTCGGGCTGAGCCGACACTCACCCTGCTGTCCGCCGATCAGATTCCCCCTTTAGTGGACGATCTTGACCGCAGATCTCTCACAGCCGCGCTCCAACAGAGCCTCGCGGCCCTGGAGCAGAAGCCGGACTCCCAAGCATTTTCCTTTGGACAGCAACAGGTCAGCGTCGGCCGGGTCCGGGACAGTCTCGGCGCATTTCTTGCGCTGCTTGACCAGTATGAAGACCTCGCCACGGAGGTCCAGCGAGAATTCGACCTCTATCGTGCGACCG
>WTHD01000140.1:0-15914 GCA_011523265.1 Candidatus Binatota bacterium | reverse complement strand
CCAGCGGTTTCCGCAAGACATGTACGGTCGCGTCGCAAACGGGCGACTCGTCCCCTATTTCTCCCGGACTCAGATTGACGGGCAACATATTCTGGTGTCTCAGCACAGAGAACTCGTCTGGCTTGATGACCCGGTTGAGCGTTTTTTCCTCCATATTCAGGGATCCGGGAAAGTTCGGCTGCCGGACGGTGCCTGGTTTCGGGTCGGCTATGCGGCCTCAAACGGCTGGCCGTATCGGAGCATTGGCAAACTGCTCCTCAGTCAAGGGAAACTCCAGTCCGGAGAGGCGTCGGCCCAGGGCATCCGTCACTATCTACGGCAGCATCCAGCCGAACAAGATCGAATCTTGTTCCATAATAGTCGTTATATTTTCTTTCGGGTTGTCTCTGCCGGGCCGCTGGGCAGCTTGGGCGTCCCGCTGACACCGGGCCGTTCAATTGCGATCGACCCGAACTGGTATCCGTCGGGTGCGCTCGGCTTTATCCGTACCACCAAGCCTCACCTGGAGGAGGACGGGCAGGTCTCGTGGCAACCCTTTTCGCGTTTTGTGGCGCTGCAAGATCGTGGCGCCGCCATTACCGGTCCCGGACGTGCGGATATCTATTGGGGAAGTGGGCCGCAACCAGAGGCCGGCCTTATGGCTCAACGCGGCGAACTGTATATTTTCCTCAAAAAGTCGTAGCTCCCCTACTCAACGCGAACCAGATTTGTCACAATGCTTACACCCTTGCGGTAGGACAGACATTCATGGCATCTGAGGCAAAAATTTCCCATTCCGGCCTGCGACATATTGCCCTGAATGTGGCGGATGTTACTGTCTCGGTTGAGTTCTACGCAACCCTGTTCGGGATGCAGGTCGTCTGGCAGCCCGACCCGGACAATGCCTACCTCTCCTCGGGTTGTGACAACCTGGCCCTGCATAAGGCGACACCCCGACGCGGTCGAGCGGGGCAACGCCTTGACCACGTCGGATTCATTGTTCCGCGGAGCGACGATGTCGACCGAGCCGCCAAAATACTAGAGACGCACGATGTCCCTATCGTCAAACCAGTCCGGACCCATCGGGATGGCAGCCGCTCCCTGTACTGTGCCGACCCGGATGGTACGATCATCCAAATTCTGTATGAGCCCACCCTCAGCCAACAGCGCGTCACATGAAGTGAAAGGCCACGCACGTTTTTTTGCCGCCTGGGCGGTCCACGCCTACACGGCCTCCGGTGTTATCGCCGGATTTCTCTCCCTCCAGGCTATTTTCCTGAGCAGGCCGCGGCAGGCCTTTGTCTGGATGTTAATCGCCGTACTCATTGATGCGACCGACGGCGTTCTGGCGAGAGCTGTTCAGGTGAAACGGATTCTGCCCTGGTTTGACGGCGCCAAGTTGGATGACATTGTTGACTATTTTACCTACGTCATTATCCCGGCCGTTTTTCTCTACCAGTTTCAGTTGCTTCCGGCTTCTGGAACGCTCCTCTTCGTGGCGGCGTTGCTCCTTTCCAGCGCATATGGTTTTTGTCAGGCCGAGGCCAAAACACAGGATTTCTTTTTTACCGGTTTTCCCTCCTACTGGAATATTGTGGCGTTCTATCTCTACGCAGGCGGGACGCCCATTTGGCTGAACGGTAGCCTGGTCCTCCTCCTTGCCATAGGCGTCTTTATCCCTATCCGCTATGTTTATCCCACGCGTACCGTTCGCCTGCGCCTCTTGACGAATGTGCTCGGCGCCATTTGGGTTGGTGTCCTTCTCCTTCTGCTATCCCAGCTCCCCCATGCCCATCCTTGGCTCGTCGTTGCCTCTCTCTACTATCCTCTCTACTACACTGTCCTCTCCTTCTACTTCCACTTCACCACCTCACCCCCTTCTTCAAAACTTCCGACTCGGACTTGACAGCCAGAAAATCAGACACATTTTTCTGATAAGGCTCACTAGAGGGGCAGAACAGATGGAGACAACAAAAAACCGCGAGGAAAGGGCATCGACCCTCTTATACAAAGGTTATCAGGCCCAAAGACAAGGCGACCTGGGGGAAGCCATGCGCTTCTATCAGGAGTCCATCCAACTGCATCCGACCGCAGAGGCGCATACTTCTCTCGGTTGGACGTATGGTTTTCTCCGTCGTTACGAAGACGCGATTGAAGAATGCCGCACCGCCATTGCTCTCAACCCCGAGTTTGGCAATCCGTACAACGACATCGGTCTCTATCTCATGAGGATGGGCAAGCTGGACGACGCCGTCCCCTGGTTAGAGCACGCGATAGAGGCGACCCATTATGACACGCCGCATTATCCATATCTGAACCTGGGTCGAATTGCCCTCGCAAAGGGGGACCTCCTCCAGGCAGCCCGAGAATTTGGGCGAGCGCTTGCGGTTGAGCCCCGTTCACTGACCGCTCGCCGAACCCTTGCCGCCCTTTCCGCTCAATTAAACTAAGCGCCCCCCACCCGTTCGCCTGCCCAAGAGGGGAGACGCTACTCACCGTTAAGGGAGAACTTCGTCCCCTCTCGCGCCGCTAGCGGAGCAGAGAATTGGGTCGATTCAACAGAAAAGGCACGATATCGACAGTATGCCTGCGGCGACGTCTTTCCAGAGAAGGCAACAGGAGCGGACCGAGGATGATACCCCCAAGAAAACCACCAATATGGGCCCCCCAGGCAATAGAGGTCGAGGAAAAGAAAGCGGTTTCTCCAATAGCGTATACAGAGATAGCACCGATCGCATGAAAGAAGACCCAGCCACCCATGAAGACGATTGTAGAAGCTCCTTCAAGAGGCCGGGGAGAGGAATGCGCGGTGGTATCGGACTCCTGGGTTGAGAAAAAAACCAGACAATAGACACCGGCAACGGCGGCGATCGCCCCACTCGCGCCTATCATTGGAGTTGAGGAAAACGGCGTAATCGCCGCCTGGGTTAACAGGGCAATGAGGTTGCCACACAGATATAATACCAGGTAGCGGACTGCTCCTAACCGCGCCTCTACGGCGTTCCCGAGAAAAAACAGGCAAAGAAGATTGCCAACCAGATGAAGCCCACCCCCATGCAGGAAGAGACAGGCAAAAAGCGAGGAAGAAACGGGGAATTGGCCCTGCGTTAGCGCCAGAGAGAATTGTGCGGGAATCCAGCCATAGGTCGTCAGGAAGGGCTGGAATGCCGGGCCGAGTGTGAGCTCATAGGCAAAACAACACAGCATCGCTCCCATAAGCACATGATTTGCCCACGGGAAACCTGCTTCCTGACGCTCTTCTTCGAGGTAGTACACGCTCCTGATCCTAGCTCAGGTTTTCTCTCACCAGCGTATTCCACCACATCCTCCAACAGTTCCGTCCACTCGTCTAAGCACGGTGAAGTAGGGCTCTCTATAGCACCTTCAATAGGGGTATGATAGTGGGAGAGAAATCATTATGCCGATCTACGAATACTACTGTCGGGCGTGCAAAAGACAGCAAAGTCTTATTTTTATGAAGATAGGAGACGTTCAGAAATCTCCTCGTTGTCAATACTGCAAGCAACGCCGTCTCACCCGGATACTCTCGCGTTTTGCCTATCATCAGGGTGAAGAGGCTCGACTCAAGAATCTGGACACCAATGCCCCCAGAGACGAGGCATTCTACCGCGACAACCGCAACGTGGGCCTGTGGGCAAAGAAGCGAGCAAAAGAAATGGGCGTTGATCTCGGCCCGCAGTTTGATGAGACGGTAGAAAAGGCCCGCAGTGGTAAAATTCTTGATGATCGCTAGCCTGTCTTGATCCTCTTGATTGTTAGGCTGACCAAACATGCTTCGTACGGCACGCGATCAGCTCTGGCGCATTTGCCGGATCGCTAGTGGGATTGTTCTCCTGCTTGTGGGCCTCTTTCTCAGCCTGCCCGGCATTCCCGGTCCGGGCATTGTGTTAATCTTTGTCGGCTTTGGGATTCTGAGCCGAGATTTTGAGTGGGCCAAACGCTGGCACCTCCGTCTCAAAGACACGGCTCAGCAGATTATCAACCGTCGAAAAACGGCTAAGCGCCAAGATCAGGCATGATTAAGCTCTACGATTTTTCCCTGTCTCCCCGCGCGCGTAAGGTGCGGATCACCCTTGCGGCAAAGGGGCTGGAATATGAAAAGGTCCCGATTGACATCACCAAAGGAGAACAGAAAACGCCTGAATATCTGGCAATTAACCCCTATGGGAAAGTCCCCGCGCTCCAGGACAATGCGACAACGGTCCGTGAGTCCACCATTATCATGGAATACTTGAACGACACCTACCCTACCCCGCCATTGCTTCCGGACGATGTCGGACAGCGGGCTCGAGCCCGTGTCCTCATGCATTATGCCGATAATCCGTATGAGCACGCCGTGGCAACCCTTGCCGCAGAACTCCTGCTCAAACCCCTGCAGGGCGATACCGCTGACCACCAGGTCGTCTCGCAAGCACATGCGGCCCTGACCCTGTGCTTCGATCACCTCACAAACGAGCTTGGCAACAATGATTTTCTGGTCGGCTCGACGTTGACCCTGGCAGATATTCCGTACGTGTCGTGGGCCCTCCTGTTTCCCAGGCTCAATGTCGATATTCCGCATCCTCGGCTTGAGGCGTGGATCAATCGACTCAAAGAGCAGCCGAGTGTGCGGGCAGCAGGCTAAGACCGGGGGTGAAGCCAGACACAACGCGCCTGCATTCCCAATCCCTCCGAGGTATTATGTTTAGCGGCATTATTGAAACAACCGGAACCATCACGAAGATCGACCCCATTGCCGAAGGTGTCCGCCTCAGGCTGCGAACCAATCTTCCCACCCAAGAGATCAGTCTAGGCGAGAGCATTTGCACCAATGGTGCCTGCTTAACCGTGACCGCAATTGAGGCAGATCAACTCAGCTTTGACGTTTCAGCGGAGTCGTTGCGACGCACGACCCTGGGAGAACTCCAAGTTGACGATAGTGTGAATCTGGAACGCTCACTCCGACTTGAGGACCGTCTGTCCGGCCATCTGGTCTGGGGTCATGTTGACGGAGTTGGACGCGTCACATCCATTCAGCCGGAAGGCGATTCGTTTCTCTATACCTTCGCGCTCCCGGCCGAGCTCAGTCGCTATCTGGTGGAGAAAGGCTCGGTGGCAGTTGATGGCATTAGTCTGACGGTCTTTGATTGTCAGCCCACAGCATTTACCTGTGCCATTATTCCCCACACCCACACGGTCACCACGCTACATCAGCGCAAGCCCGGTGATCGGGTCAATATCGAGGGGGATATGCAGGGGAAATATATTGAGAAGTTCGTCCAGGACGTGCTCGAAGGGATGTTGGCCGCACCCCTCCAATCCATTCGGGACGAGGTCGCCGCCCTCCGTCAGCAGATCGAGCAAAAAGACGGCTAAGGTCTGAGCCTGTCTTTTCTTCGCCGGCATTGTTGTCCTCCCCGCTCTACCTGAGCAGAGGATATCTCCCATTCAGATTGCCCACTCCCTCCTGCTCGGATAAGAAGAGCGCTCAGGCATCAGAGGGGGAACCTATGGCCGATACTACTGCCCGCACTATCGTCCAACACGCAAAAGAGCAGCACCGTTTGGCGCTGACCGAAAGAGAGGCAAAGGCCTTAGTGCAATCGGCCGGCATCCCTACCGTACGGACGGAGTTGGCTCGAACCGCCGAGGAGGCTATCACGCTCGCCCGAGATATGGGGTTCCCGGTTGCGCTCAAGATCAGCTCAGCCGACGTCGCCCATAAAAGCGATATCGGCGGCGTGCAACTCAACCTCGCCACAGAAGCTGCCGTCCGTCGTGCGTTTAATGACATCGTGACCGCCGTCCGTACCACACAGCCTGCCGCAGTCATCGAAGGCATCTCGGTTCAACCTATGGTCCAACCCGGAGTTGAGGTCATTATCGGCCTGACATCCGATCCGCAGTTCGGTCCGCTCATCATGTTTGGCCTGGGTGGGGTGCATGTCGAGGTGCTCAAAGATGTGGCCTTCCGGGTGGCGCCGCTCCGCCCGCAGGACGCTGCTCGCATGATCCGTGAAATCAGCGGATTTCCGCTGTTAACCGCTCATCGCGGTCAAGCCGCCGTTGACCTGGCCGCTCTGGAGCAGGCCCTCCTTTCCCTGTCGACCTTAGCCGAGGCTCAGCCGGATATCCAAGAACTCGACCTCAATCCTGTTTTTGCCTACGAGGACGGCTGTCTCGCCGTTGATGCCCACGTCGTCCTCCACGCTGCGGGTCCCCGCGCCCTGCCCCGCCCACTGTCGGACGAGACACGGGCGGCCCTGGCGCGCACGTTTCATCCGCGGGCGGTTGCTGTGGTCGGCGATAAACGCGCCATGAATTATCTGTGGTTACGGAGCCAGAGCACCTTCGAGGGCAAAGTCTATTCCGTCCAGATTGACGAACGGGAGATCCAGGGCATTACGGATTTGGGGGTTCCCAACTACCCGAGTTTGGAGTCGATTCCGGACGAGATCGACTATGTCATCACCGCGGTACCCCGCCAGGTCGCGCCGCAGATTATTGCGGATTGTGCCGCGAAAAAGGTTGCTGGGGTGATGCTCTTCACCTCGGGCTTCTCCGAAGTCCATGACGAAGAGGGACAACGCTTGGAGCAGATAGTGACCAAAACCGCGCGGGAGGCCGGGCTCGTCCTGATCGGTCCGAACTGCATGGGCATCTACCATCCAAAAATCGGCCTCCGCAATTACCCCGACCTGCCGGCTGGAGAACCGGGCTCAATCGGGTTTATCGGTCAGAGCGGTACCCACACGATCACCTTTAGTATGGCAGCTACGAGTCATGGACTGCGTATCAGCAAGGCGGTCAGTTTCGGGAATGCGACAGTCCTTGATGCCAGTGACTACCTCGACTATCTCGCCCACGACGACGAAACGGAAATTATCGGCCTATACCTTGAGGGCGTACGAGAAGGGCGCCGCTTCTTTAGCTTGCTCCGTGAGATCACACCCCACAAACCGGTTGTTATCTGGAAGGGTGGTCAGACCGAGGCTGGCCAGCGGGCCACCTCGTCACACACCGGCTCACTCGCCGTCCCCGCTACCATATGGGCGTCCATGGTCCGTCAGGCCGGAGCCGTATCCGTGAGCAGTTTTGATGAGCTGCTCGATGTCATCAAGCTGTTACGGTTTACCAAACCGGCAACCGGAGACGGAGTGGGGCTGATTGCCATGACAGGAGGTCCTTCGGTCAGTCTCACCGATGCCTGTGCCGCTGCCGGGCTGCGGGTTCCCCCGCTCAGCGAGGCCTCTTACGAAGAATTGTCTTCGTTCTTTAACGTCATTGGCGGCAGTTTTCAGAACCCGCTCGATTCCGGTCATACGATTGGGATGGGTCAGAGGACCGATACCCTGGACCGATTGCTCTCCATCCTCGACCGTGACCCGCATATTGATGCGATTGTCATGGATACGGGGGCCGGCTTGGTGGCCGGACAGTGGCAAGCCCGGCCTCAAACTCTGACGACCCTGCTCGACACCCTGAGTCGCTTTGCCACGCATTCAGCCAAGCCCTTTTTTGTTGTGCTCCAGCCGTTTGCCCATGAAGCGAGTCTACTCCACGCCCGAGCCCAGTTTCATCAACGTGGTATCGCGACCGTAGCGACCCATGAGCGGGCTGCCGCAGCCCTCCGTCTTGTGACAGACTATCATCGCGCCCATTCCGCTTCCGCGTGATAGCGTGCTCCTCTCTCATCACGAACCGATTGTTCCGGGTGAGATGACGGCTCCGATCAATACCTCCTCGCACGGGTCGCCAGACAGGTATACTGCCCCACCTGTATCTGTAATTGACCTGCCCGAAATGATGCGATAGCAGTGTGGGGCTCGCGGTGCGGGTCCGTTCTTTACCTGCTACCCGCCCGTTTTGGACATGCTGCAAGGAGGAGACGATGACATACATCATCACGAGACTATGCCGGGACTGCGTCGACACAGGCTGTGTAGCCGTTTGTCCGGTTGACTGCATTTATAAATATACCGGCGATGATACCGAAAAGTACCCGAACCAACTCTATATCCATCCGGACGAATGTATTGACTGTGGGGCGTGTGAGCCCGAATGCCCCTGGCAGGCTATTTTTGAGGAAGTTGCCGTACCCGACGTGTTTGAATCCGACACTCCGCTCAACTACGCAATGGTCGACGACGAGGCAGATTTTGAGGTCGCCGGGCATGAGAAAATAGAACACCCCACCTCGGACGAGATTGCCGAGAACAAGCAGAAGTGGGGCTGGGACGGCTGACGGCCGAGAACATATTGGGGAGAGCAAACAAAAGAGGGCAGCCATCACGGCTGCCCTCTTTCCTTTCGTACAACTTGTCTATGCACCCCGCTTTAACTCTTCTTCAACCAAGACCAGCCGGTCATTCCCGAAAAACATAGAGTCGCCGTTGACATAGATCGTCGGCGTCCCGAATCCGCCGCGTTCGATCACCGCGTCCGTGTTCGCCCGAACCCGATCTTTATAGTCCTGACGTTTGATCTTGTCGAAATACTCTTCTTCATCAAGGCCGACTGCCGCAACGATTTTCCGCAGCACCTCATCCTGACTGATGTCCTGATCCTCGCCCCAGTAGGTCTCAAACACCCGATAGCTATAGGGGAGAAACTTTCCGGGATGTTCGAGCGCGACAAGCGCGCCGCGCAGCGCTTTGACCGAATTCACCGGAAAAACAGAGGGGGGCATGACAATTTTCAGGCCATAGTAGCGCGCCCAGTCGCTCATATCCTTTGCCATATAGTGTTGCTTGGCGGGCACCCCTTTTTCCCGGAACTCGTACACTGAAGGATTGACCGTATTGAACACCCCGCCCACCAGAAACGGACGCCACTGAAGGTCGGCATTGTATTTGCGGCACAGCCCATCGATCTTGGTGAACGCCAGATAGGTCCACGGGCTGGAGTAATCATAAAAAAATTCTACGCTGGCCATAGCATCCTCCCTGAATCGCACCGGTTAAGACAGCAGAAACTCGACCAATAACTCGTTAAACGCATCGGCGTAGAAGAGATGAATATTATGTCTTCCATCCGGAAACACGTGTAAGCGCGACCCGGCGATCCCCTGCTGTAAGACATGGGCATGAAAGGGCGGTACCAGGGGATCTTTGCCCCCATGTATCAGAAAGGTGGGGCAGGTAATCTGCGCCAGGCGATCCCGACACAAATCGCCCCCCGCTTTCAACAACATCTGCTGGGCGTCACACCAGCGAGCCCACAGATCTTGAAATTCATCGCCATACATCGCCTGCATCGGCGCTGCCGTGCGTGGAGACCAATCCACTACACGACGCGTTTTCTCGTAGGCATCAATATCATCCTGGGAAACATAGGCATTCCCGCCCCAGAGCGCCATCTTGGTTATCCGTTGCGGATAGGCCAAGGTCAGTAACAAACTCGTAATTGCGCCGTCGCTCCATCCACCCACGGCATAAGTCGAACAACCGAGCGTCTCCATCAGAGTCACGAAATCCTCGGCGTCCTGCTGATAGAAATCGAGCGGAAACTCACGTGCGGGCGGACGGGATTGGCCGTAGCCGCGCGGGTCAGGCGCAATGACACGGATACCGTGCTGGGGGAGCGCTTCCAATTGTGGAGCGAAATCCGACCGTCCGGTTCCCAGCGCTCCGGGCAATAAGAGGAAGGGCGGCCCATTCCCAAGATCTTCATAATGGAGTCTCACTCCGCGTATGTCTGCGTATGGCATGCGTCCTCCGCACAGTAACGTTGCCCGCTGTGATACCATGCTCATCGGCAAGAGAGAAGCCGGCTTGCCCTTGCAGCCCTCCCCTATCTCTGACACAACCAACCCAGTGATATTCTCCACAAATATAGGGAACGCATGCAAACCATTGGACTGACCGGCGGGATCGGTTCGGGCAAAAGTACAGTCTCCAAGATCCTGGCCACGCTTGGTGCCCATATTATTGACGCGGACATCGTCGGGCATGAAATCTATCTGCCGGGCAAGGCCGCCTGGAAACAGGTCACCGAGGCCTTCGGACAGGAAATCGTTGCGGAAGACCAGACCATAGACCGCAAAAAGCTGGGGGCTATGGTCTTCAGTAGTCCGGACGTGCTCGCCCGGCTCAATGCCATCGTCCACCCGATTATGTTCGAGGAAATCCGGCAGCGTATCCAGGCCAAGCGCGCCGAAGGCTTTGCCGCGCCCATTGTGGTTGAGGCGGCGATCCTGATTGAGGCCAACTGGCTGCCCCTGGCAGACACGGTCTGGGTGGTAGAGGCCGACAAAGACGCGGCCATTCGCCGGGTGGCCGCGCAACGCGGCATGTCCGCCGCAGACGCTGAAGCCCGGATTGCAAACCAGCTTTCAAACGCAGAGCGTCGCAAACACGCCCAGGTTGTCATCCACAATAACGGTTCACTCCAGGCCCTTGAGCAGCAAATCCAACAGGCGTGGAGTCAGCTCGGAGAATGAGTCGTATACACGCGACGGGCATTATCTTCGATGTGGATGGGACGCTCGCCCAGTCGGTCGAGTTTTTCTATGAGATCGCCTTGGAGGTGCTGGCCCTGGCCGGTATTCCTCCAGTTCCGCGCGACCGGGTGTATGAGATGATGCGTCGCGGGGTGGAGAATCCACTCGTCCAGCTCTTTCCCCCCGACTATCCTAACCCGGCGGATCGTATCAAGCGTATCACCGACAGTCGTATGGACGAATGGCTGCGGCGCTATCATGAAGAGACGCAGGCGGTTCCGGGGAGTCTCGAACTTTTGCATCGCCTGCATCAACACGGCTTTCAACTCGGGATCGCCACCTCGTCCGGTCGCGCCCTGCCCTTTCTTGATACCTGGGGTGTCCGTCACCTCTTTAACGGCATCGTCGGCCGGGAAGACGTCACCCACCGGAAACCCCATCCGGAACCCGTCCTGAAGTGTCTGGAACATCTTCAGCTTGCCCCTCACCAGGCGGTGTATATTGGCGACTCTCCCATTGATATTCAGGCCGGTAAAGCAGCCGGTGTTTCCACCGTCGGGGTCCTCACCGGAACCAGTACCGACGTGGTCATGCAGCAGACGCAGGCGGATTATATCCTGCCGAGTATTGCCGAACTCCCCCGGCTGCTCACCATCTAGGCGTGTAACGCGACCCACCGTGCGATGGGCAACCACAGGGGGTTGCCCCTACACAGCGGTGACCCTCAGGCATCCTCGTACTGCGGTTCGCGCTTCTCCAGAAAAGCGGCAATGCCCTCGCGCACATCATTGGTTCGCGTGGTCAGAATCTGGTTCCGGTCTTCCATCGCAATGGCCGCCTCCAGCGTTGGCGCGTCAACCGAATAGCGCAGGCATTCTTTCGTCAGCCGCACCCCCAGAGGCGAGTTGCGCAGAATACGGCGGGCCATCGCTTCGGCAGCCTGATCCAATTCGGCGTCCGGCACCAGGCGAGAGGCCAGCCCCGTTGCCAAGGCTCGTTGCGCATCAATAAAGTCCCCGGTCAGTAAGAGTTCGGAAGCGACCGAAGAGCCGACCAGCCGGGGCAGGAAATAACTCACGCCCACGTCACAGGCGGACAGCCCGATGCGGATAAAGGCCGCGTTCATCCGCGCGGATGCCCCAATAATACGGATATCGCTCGCCAGGGCCAGGGCAAAACCGCCTCCGGCGGCCGGGCCGTGAACAGCGGCAATAAACGGTTGTGGGGCACGGTGAATTTTAATCGCCAACTCGGCAATGCGGCGCTGGTCCCGCAGGCCCTGAGCCACAGAATAGGTCCCGGTTGCAGCGCCAGACTGTTTGAGATCAAGCCCGGCACAAAAGCCGCGGCCCGCACCCCGCAGGATGACCACCCGGACAGTCTGATCCTGGTGCAGTTCGTCGAGCACGGTATGCAGTTCGTGGACCAGCAGACTATTCATGGCGTTCAGCGACGCCGGACGGTTCAGGACGAGCCATAAGAGGTCTGTATCCCGTCGCAGTTCCAGGGTTTCATAGCGCTCATTCATAGCTCCCGCCCTTTCTCATTAAATCAACGAGCGTGACTGACAGCCGTCAACGGTAATGCAGGCCCCGGAAACCCACTGGGCGCGTTCCGATGCCAGAAAAACGACGACGTCCGCCACTTCTTCCGGCTTTCCAAAACGCCCGACCGGCAGCTCGGCTTTGACAAAAGCGGCAATGCCTTCGGGGTTTTCTTTTTGTCGTTGTTCCCACGCTCCCCCAGGAAAGAGAATCGACCCCGGCGCAACGCTGTTGACACGAATCCCCTTGGGCGCAAGCGTCCGGGCCATTTCCTTGGACAAGCTAATCATGGCTGCCTTTGCGGCGTTATAGGTCATCGGCCCGCCCCACTCGCGGCCGTAGATCGAAGCGATATTAATCACGCAGCCCGCCTTGCGTTCTTCCATGACCGGGACGACCAGTTGGCACAGGTCCAGCGCGGAAAAGAAATTGAGCGCAAAGCCGGCCTGCCAGTCCTGCCGGGAAGCATTGAGATTGCCGCCCGGACGGGACCCGCCAACGTTGTTGATGAGAATATCTATCCCACCAAAATATTGCTGCGTGGCTTCGACCCAGCGCCGGGCGTCGGCTTCCTGGGTCACATCCAGCGCCGTGGCCAGCACCTCAACACCCGTCCCCCGGGCTTCTTGAGCGGTTTCCTCAAGCTGTTCCTGGCCCCGCGCGCACAGGCTCAAGCGACAGCCTTCCGCGGCGAGTCCCAAGGCGATAGCACGCCCAATGCCGCGACTCGCTCCGCTAATCATTGCAACGTTGTTTGAGAGTCCAAGCTCCATACCGTCCTCCTTTTCTCTGCTCGACTCAGACTAAACATATCCCATTTCCAGGAAAAAGGCCGGGGCCGCCTCTCTTGCCAGACGGCAGGGTGTCCGCTTAGATGGGTCGGCTGTTGTACGCGGCCAAGGGGGCTCACTGTGCCAGAGCATTTTCTTTTGGAAAAAGACGGGACCATTGCCACACTCACCTTTAACCGGCCGGAAAAACGTAATCCACTCAACGAAGACATTGCCCTGGAACTGGAGCGCCTGCAATACCAGATCCGCGACGACGCGGACATTCGCGTGGTTGTTTTTACCGGGACGGGCAATACGTTTTCAGCCGGGGCCGACCTCTCGCCCATCAGAGGCATCAGCGACCGCCAGGAACGGCGTAAAATTTTCGCGCCGCTCGGCAAGCGCTGGACGCGCGCCATTGCCCGCACGCTCGAGATGTTTGCCAATATGGAGCCGGTCGTGATTGCCGCCATCAACGGCTACGCGATCGGTGGCGGTTGGTCACTGGCGCTGGCGTGTGATTTTCGGATAGCGGTCGAGGAAGCGGAGTTCTGGTTTCCCGAAGTGGACCTCGGCGTGCCGCTGAGTCCACCCTCAACCGCCCTGCTGGTTGCCAATGTGGGGCCGAATCGAGCCAAGGATATCATCCTCAACTGTCGCCACCTGAAGGCGGACGAAGCCCTCCAACTCGGCTTGGTCAATCAGGTGGTCACACAGGCAGAGCTCTTGCCGACCGCGTACGCCCTGGCCCGCAGTCTGGCCGATAAAAACCCGACGGCGGTCATGGTTTCCAAGGCGACCGTGAACAGCCTGGCCCGCGGCAACCCCGTCCTGCGGCCCGACCTGATGTTTACAAGAGAGTAAAATAGACATCTTGTATTGAGAGGGAGGAAACCTCATGCCAGAAAAAGAACGTTGTCCCGAAATTCGGAATGAGATTCGCAAATTCTGTAGTCAGTATGGAGACGAATATTGGCGCGGGCTCGATAAGGAAAATCGCTATCCCGAGCAGTTTGTTGATGAACTGACCCAAGCCGGCTGGTTGGCGGCCTTAATTCCCGAACAATACGGGGGCTCAGGGCTGACGGTGACCGAAGCCAGCGTGATTTTAGAAGAGATCAACCGCTCGGGCGGCAATGCCGCTGCCTGCCATGCCCAGATGTACATCATGGGCGCCCTGCTCCGGCACGGCAGCGATGAACAGAAACAACGCTACTTACCCCATATTGCGAGCGGTGAGATTCGCCTCCAGGCCTTTGGTGTCACCGAGCCGGACGCCGGCTCCGATACGACGCATATTCGCACCACAGCCAAAAGAGAGGGCGATTATTATATCGTCAACGGCGGTAAAATTTTCACCTCCCGGGTGCAGCACTCCGATATGCTCCTCCTTCTGGCCCGGACCACGCCCTACGACGAGAGTCCCAAAAGAACGCTCGGCATGAGTATCTTTCTGGTGGATTTGCGGGAGGCTGGAGACACTGTCGAGGTGCGTCCGATTGACGCCATGATTAACCATGAAACCAACCAGCTCTTTTTCCACGAGCTCAAGGTCCCGGTCGAAAACCTGATCGGCGAAGAAGGCTCCGGCTTCTATTACATTCTCGACGGCATGAATGCCGAGCGTATCCTGGTCGCCTCCGAGGCCATTGGTGACGCCCGCTGGTTTATCAAGCGTGCCGTCCAGTACGGCAATGAACGCGAGATTTTTGGGCGGCCCATCACCAAGAACCAGGGCATCCAGTTTCCACTGGCCCAAGCGTATGCCCAGACTGAGGCCGCGGACCTCATGCGCTTTCGCGCCTCCGATTTATTTGACGCCGGTGAAGCCTGTGGCGCAGAGGCCAATATGGCGAAGCTCTTGTGCTCGCAAGCCTCTTGGGCCGCCGCCAACGCGGCTATCGATACTCACGGCGGGTATGGTTTTGCCGCGGAATACGACGTGGAGCGCAAGTTTCGCGAGAGCCGCTTGTTCTCAATCGCGCCCATCTCAAACAATATGGTGCTCAACTTTATTGCCGAGCATGTGCTGGGCATGCCGAGATCGTATTAGGAGCCGGCCATGAAAATCGACACGGCCCTGATGCCCTCGACCTTTGAGGCCGCAGCCATGGTTGCTCGTGAGGCCGAAGAAATGGGCCTGGATGGGTTATGGAGTGCGGAGACCAGCCACGATCCGTTCTTCCCGCTCGTGGTCGCCGCCAGGGAAACCAAACGTATCCAGCTTGGTACCGGTGTGGCCATCGTCTTTCCGCGCAGTCCCATGGTGCTGGCAAACATCTGCTGGGATTTACAGGCCAACTCCGGCGGGCGCTTCATGCTCGGGCTGGGTACCCAGGTCAAGGGACACAACCAGCGGCGCTTTAGCGTCAAATGGGAAGCCCCGGTGAAACGCTTGCGCGAGGCCGTCCTGTCGCTGCGGGCCATTTGGGACTGCTGGCAGAACGACACCGCGCTCAACTTTGAGGGCGAGTTTTATCAATTCTCGTTGATGACGCCGTTCTTTAATCCCGGCCCGATCGAGCAACCGCACATTCCCATTATTCTCTCCGGTCTGAATCCCTTGATCAGCCAGCTGGCCGGCGAGGTGGCCGACGGGTTTTTTGTTCATAATTTTCACACCCCAACCTATCTCAAGGAAACCGTGCTGCCTAATATTGAAAAGGGCCTGGCCAAAGCCGGCCGGAAGCGTGAGGACTTCACCCTGCAAACCGGGACGTTTATTGCCAGCGGAGCCACGCCGGACGAAGTCCGCAAAGCCGTCGGCGCGGTTCGTCAACAGGTCGCTTTTTATGCGTCGACACGGACCTATAAAGGCGTACTTGACGCGCACGGCTGGGGAGAGACCTGCTTTCGGCTGAATGAAAAGGCGGCCAAGGGCGACTGGGACGGCATGGCGGCGGAAATTACCGATGAGATGTTGGACGAGATCGCCGTCATCGGCACCTATGACACCATCGCCACAAAACTGGCCACTCGGTATAGCGGGCTTCTGGACCGCCTCATCGTGGGCTTTGGTGCCTCAGAACGTCAGGACCCGGGACGCTACCGCGCATTCGTTCAGGAAGTGAGATCGCAGATGAATACGTAAGAGAAAGACAGGAACCCACCCTGGCCTACGGCCACCCATCCCAGACGCGTGATGTGAATTGTTAGGCGGGGAAGAGGGTGGTAAAGGCC
>WTHD01000139.1 GCA_011523265.1 Candidatus Binatota bacterium | reverse complement strand
CTGTATAAACTGCGCACCATGGTCAATGAGGCTGAGGCCCGGACCGGTCCGGTGCTGGCGCGCTCGGATGACAGCCGGGTGACGCCGGTCGGTCGCCTGTTGCGGGCCGCCCGGATTGACGAAATCCCGCAGCTTTTCAACGTCCTCAACGGCTCCATGAGTCTGGTTGGTCCCCGCCCGGAGCGACCCGAGTTTGTGGCCGAGTTCCAGCAGACGATTCCCGGCTATGCCGAACGTCTTCAGGTCAAACCCGGCCTGACCGGTCTGGCCCAGGTCAACGGCGAATACCACACCTCGCCCGAGTACAAGCTGAAATACGACCTGGCCTATATCTATAATTATTCGCTGTGGCTGGACATTCGCGTCTTGACCGAGACGGTCAAGGTCATCCTGACCCGGCGAGGCGTATAGGATGCGGATGGTGTCGGCCCTGATACCACCTCAGCGGTGGGACGACGCTCTGCGGGTCGGCCTGCTTGTGCTGTTCTTTGCAACCTGGAATTTACCCATCGCCTTTCAGCAAACCGCGTTGGGCTGTCTGCTGGCCTTTCTCGGCTATACGCTGTGGCGGACCCGCTCTCTGCCCCGCACGCCGCTGTGGTGGCCCTTTTTCGTTTTTTTTGCCGCCCTCCTGGTCTCAACCGTTTTGAGTCCTGATCCGCTTCAGTCCTTCATCGGCTATCGGAAAATGTGGCTTATGGGCGGCTGTCTGGCGGTCTTTGTGCTCGTCCGCAACGGGCGGGAAGTAGAAACAGTGTTGACCGTGGCGCTCTGGGTCGCCGCAGCGGTTGCGGCCTACAGCATTGTGCAGCACTTTACCGGGCTCGATCTGGCCAAAACCCTGGTCGGCAAGGAGTCCAACCTCGACCCGTTCTGGTTCGGCCGTCAGGAGGGCTACCGGGTCAAGGGGCTGCATCCGTCCGGGATTACCTATGCTCATGCCTTGCTCTTTCCGCTGTGCCTGATCACCGCCTGGGGGTTGTCTCCCGGGTTATTACCAAGACAGCGCCTCCTGCTGGGGGTCGGCTGGGTGTGTATGCTGTTGGCCCTGTTCTTCTCCCTCACGCGCGGCGTCTGGGTCGCCTATGGCCTGCTGCTGGTGTTGTACGGGCTGGTACGGGGCCGCCGCGCCGTGCTGGCCGTGGTTGGGGGGATGGCGGTGTGCGGTCTGCTCTTTGTCAGTGCCGGGCAGGGGGTGCGCGAACGGGGGCTCTCGATCTTTGACCTTGAGGCCTATAGCGGGCGCAGTCAGATCTGGCTGGCCAATATGGATATGATCAAAGAGCGGCCCCTGACCGGCTGGGGGTTTGGGAACTATAAGCAGTTTCGGGCGGCTTTTTATCAGCGCCATCCTCGGGCCGACACCGATGCGCATGCGCACAATAATTTTCTCCAGATGTGGGTGGATACCGGCCTGCTTGGTCTGGCGGCCTTTCTCTTCCTGGTCGGCTCGATTATCATGACGGGCTGGCGCGCCTATGCGAGACAACGGACCGAGCCGCTGAAAAGCCTGACCCTGGGCTGCTGGCTCGGTCTGGTCGGTTTTCTGATCGGCGGCCTGACCCAGTATAACTGGGGGGACGCGGAAGTCGCGCTGGTGTGGTGGGCCACGGTGGGGCTGATGATGCGGGTCGCAAGCGGTGTTGAGGAGAGGGACTCAAGGGCCGTGTCAGCGACACAAGCCCCGAGAAGCTGAGCGTAACGCATGCAACGTCTGTGGGGCTATATTTATCAATACCGCTACCGGTATATGCGTGGCATCGCCTGTCTGGTGACGACGGCTACCCTGGCGATGTCCATCCCGTGGCTGCTCAAGCGGGCGGTCGAAGGGATCGAGCACGGCCGGCCGGCCGACGAGATTGCGTCCACGGTGCTGCTGATTATCGGGATTGCCCTGCTCCAGGGGCTTGTCCGCTCTTTTTCGCGCTTTCTGATCTTCAACGCCGGGCGGGATATCGAGTACCAACTCCGCAATGAGCTGTTTGCCCATTTGCAGACCCTGTCCCTGAGCTATTACCAGCGCCAGCCCATTGGTGACCTGATGTCGCGTCTGGTCAACGACGTGACCGCGGTGCGTCTGTTGCTTGGCCTGGGTATTATCAACATTCTGAACACCCCCCTGTATTACGTGTACGCCATGGCGGCCATGCTGGCCATGGACCCGGTCCTGACCCTGTTGGCGATTGCTCCGTACCCCTTCATGTTTCTGGTGGTCAGAGCGATGAGTCGCCAGCTCATGGAGCGGACGCTCAACGTGCAGGCCGGTCTGGCCGACCTGTCGAGCCGCGTCCAGGAGAGCGTCAGCGGTATGCCCGTCGTGCGCGCCTATGTGCGTGAGGCCTGGCAGAACAGCGTATTTGGTACGCTGAATGAGCGCTTCAAGGTCGAGAATATTGCCTTGGCTCGCCTGCGCGGCCTGTTTCCGCCGCTCATGAAGGGCATATCCGGAACCGGGCTGCTGGTCGTGCTGTGGTACGGCGGCTCACAGGTCATTGCCGGTCGGCTCAGCTTGGGCGACCTGGTGGCGTTTATGGGTTATCTCCACCTGCTGGCCTGGCCGACCATGGCCATGGGCTGGCTGATCTCCCTCTATCAGCGTGGCAAGGCCGCCATGCAACGGCTGGAGGTGATCTGGCAAACCCGGCCCGACATCGTTGACGGTCAGGAGAACGGCGCGGGGCGGAGGGCGCCAACGATACGCGGCGAGATTGGGTTTCGACACGTGGATTTTGCCTATCCGCTTGATGACCGCAGGCCGGGCAGGAGCGTGGGCAATGGCCACGCGCCTGACGGACGAACGGTCTTGCACGATATTACGTTTACGGTCCCGGCCGGAAAAACCATTGGCATTGTCGGGCGTATGGGCGCGGGCAAGAGTACCCTGGTCCATCTGCTGCCCCGTTTATTCGATGTCACCCGCGGTGCCATCACCATTGATGGGCGGGATATTCGGCGCTTCCCCCTGGCCGAGCTCCGGCGCTGTATCGGCTTTGTGCCCCAGGACCCGTTTCTCTTTTCGGCTCGCATTGAAGACAATATTGCCTTTTCCCAGCCCGAGGTGGACGGCGGCGATGTGCGTCGGACGGCCGCCCTGGCCAGTGTCGACGGCGAGATTGAGGATTTTCCCAAAGGCTATGAGACCGTCATTGGTGAGCGGGGTATGACGCTGTCGGGCGGGCAAAAGCAGCGCCTGACGCTGTCTCGGGCCCTGCTGGCCGACACGCCCATCCTCGTCCTGGACTGCGCGCTGTCCAGCGTTGATGTGACAACGGAGCGGAAGATTCTCCAGGCGCTCCGGACGAGCACCACAGAAAAGACGGTGCTCATCATTTCCCACCGGGTGTCGGCCATACGGGACGCTGACCTCATCGTTGTCCTGGATGCGGGACGGGTCGTCGAGATGGGAACGCACGCCGAGTTGGTCGAGCAGGGGCGCATGTATACGGAACTCTTTCAGGATCAGGCGCTCGAGGAGGAGCTGGCGGAACTGTGAACCAGGGACAATACGAAGCCGCCCTCGGCAAAACCTACGACCTGGCGCTCCTGCGTCGTCTGTGGGTCTATATCCGGCCGTACCGCGCGACGTTTATTGTGGCGCTGGTCTGTCTACCGCTGACCTCCGCCTGTCTCCTGGCCCAACCGTATCTGCTCAAGTTGGGCGTGGATTGGTATATGGAGCAGGGTGACGCTGCGGGGCTGACGCGCATTGGCCTGCTGTTTGCCGCTGCGTTGCTCGGCGAGTTTTTATTCTTTTACATTCAGTTTCAGGCGACGATGTTAGTCGCCCAGCGCTGCCTGGCCGATTTGCGGCGCGACCTGTTCAGCCACGTCCAGGAACTGCCGTCGAGCTTTTTTGAGCGCACGCCGGTCGGGCGCCTGGTCACCCGTCTGACCACTGATGTCGATGCCATTAACGAGGCGTTCTCTGCCGGGACCCTGACCATCTTCATGGACATCCTGACCCTGGTGGGCATTGTCGTGATTATGCTGTCGATCGATTTTCACCTGGCCGTGGTGACGCTGGCCCTCCTGCCCCCGTTGTTGCTCATCCTGAACTTTTTTCGGACCCGGACGCGTGTGACCTATCGGACCATCCGTGAACGCCTGGCGCGGATTAATGCCTTTCTGCAGGAAACCCTGTCCGGGATTATGGTCGTGCAGGTGTTTGCCCAGGAACAAAAAATGTTTGCCGAGTTTGAGCAGCGCAATCGCGCCCACCGCGACGCCAACCACCTCTCCAATATTTACGAGGCCAGTCTGTTCTCCATTGTTGAGGCGCTGAGCGTCATCTCTATTGCGCTCATGTTGTGGTATGGCGCGGGCCAGGTCGGCCAGGGTCTGGTCGCCCTGGGAACGCTGGTGGCCTTTATCGAGTATTTGCAGAAGTTCTTTGTGCCGATTCGGGAATTCAGTACAAAATACACCACCATGCAGACGGCCATGACTGCGGTTGAGCGCGTGTTTCAACTGCTGGATACGCCGGTCACGATCACCTCTCCGCCTGCGGCACATCGGCCGCGCGAAGTGACGGGCCGGATAGAATTTGACCACGTCTGGTTTGCGTACAACGAGGAGGAGTGGGTGCTGCGGGACGTGTCCTTTTCGATCGCTCCTGGCGAGAGTATCGCCCTGGTCGGCGCGACCGGCGCGGGCAAGACCACCATCAGCAAGCTGCTCAACCGCTTTTATGATATTCAGCGGGGCCGTATCCTGGTGGATGGCGTCGATATTCGCGAGTGGGATCTGCACGCCCTGCGCCGACGGGTTGGCGTGGTGTTACAGGATGTCTTCCTGTTTGTTGGCGATGTGGCCACCAATCTGAGTTTGGGTCGGACCGACCTGACGCCGGACGACTTGCAGCACGCCGCCCGGCATGTGAATGCGGAGCGCTTTATTCGTGAACTGCCGGACGGCTACCACGAACACCTGCACGAGCGGGGCGCCAACCTGTCCGCCGGCCAGCGCCAACTTCTGTCGTTTGCCCGCGCCCTGGCCTATGATCCGGCCATCCTGGTCCTGGACGAGGCTACCTCAAGCGTTGACCCGGAGGCTGAGGTGCTCATTCAGGATGCGCTGACCAAGCTGATGCAGAACCGGACCACGCTGGTGATTGCGCATCGGTTCTCAACCATCCAGAATGCCGACCGCATCCTCGTTCTGCACAAGGGCAGGTTGCGGGAAGTTGGCACCCATCAGGCGTTGATAGCGCAGCGCGGTATCTACTGGCGCCTCTACCAATTGCAGTACACCCACACCGCCGGCACCTCACAAGCCCATACGGACGGACCCGTTCTGGAAGAAATATAACGAGGCGGCCATGCACGTGCGGCCTGGGGTCCTGAAATGAGGAGGCGCGCTTAATAAGCCATGAATATGTTGGTCCGTTTACTCATTTTCGCCTGCCTGGGTGTGCTGCCGGCCTGCACCCCGTTGTATATTCTGCGGGCCGGCTATGAAGAGGCAAAGATTCTGTGGTACCGCAGACCGATTACCGACATCTTGCGGCAGCCCGGTCAGCTCGACCTGTCCACCCAGGAAAAACTCCGGCTCGTCTTACGCGTGCGGGACTTTGCCGAGCAGGACCTCGGCTTCCGGGTTGGGGGGAGTTATGGCAGCGTGTCCGAACTCCCCTCGCCACCAACTATTTACGTGGTCACCGCCGCGCACCGGACGCGTTTGGAAGCCTATACCTGGTGGTTCCCCATTGTCGGCCGGGTCTCCTACAAGGGATATTTTGACAGCGCGCAGGCCGACGCGGAAGCCCGGCGTTTAGAGACGCAGGGGTTTGACACCTATATTCGGACCGCGGCAGCCTTTAGTACCCTGGGCTGGTTTGCCGACCCCCTCCTGCCTCAACTGTTGGGATATGACGGGGTCACCCTGGCCAATATCGTACTGCACGAGCTGTTTCACAATACGTTTTACCTGTCGGGGCAGACGGCCTTTAACGAATCGCTCGCCAATTTTGCCGGGTATCGTGGCGCCATCGCCTTTTTTGTCAAAGCACACGGGGAGACCCACACTCTGACCCGACACCTGCGAGCCACCTGGGAAAAGGAGTTGGCCGTTTCCCACTTTCTCGAACAGGCCCGGCAGCGGCTGACGAAGTTATACACCTCTCCGTTCAGTGAAGCGGAGAAGCTGGCGCGGCGAAAAGACTTATTCACTCAGTTCCAGGAAGAATTTCGCCAACTGCCCGGGAGTGTTTCGCAAACCTCGGATTTTGCCTCCGTACAGCTCAATAATGCGGTCATCCTGCACTATCTGACCTATCTCCAAGATCTGCGCGTCTTCGAGCGGGTGTACGAGCAGCACAATCGAGACCTGCGGCGGACGCTGGACGCCATCACCGCCCTTGCCGAGGATGCGGAGCAGCCGTTTGAGGCTGTGAGAAGTCGGGTGCGCCCGTCCGTTCGGTTGCGGCAGCAGCCGGAATCCGTTGGGTGAGCGAAGAGTCCCCCGAGACTCTTCGGGCTTTTCCGCTCTAGGTCTGCTGAAGGAACGAGACCGCGGCCTGGGCGACTTCGCCCTCTCTGGCCATAAAGAAATGGTCTGCGCCGCTAATGGTTTCGAGCTGCTTTGGGG
>WTHD01000075.1 GCA_011523265.1 Candidatus Binatota bacterium | reverse complement strand
GACGTGCCCTCCTGTCCGGCGGACCTCGGTCGCCGTCATGCCAGTTCTCAGTTGCGCGCCACATTTTTCAGCCGCCAGCGCCCAGGCGGCGGCCAGCTTGCCGTTATGCAGATGATGATCGCTCGAAAAATGGACGGCTCCGCGCAGGTTCGGGGTCAGGGCCGGTTCAGCCTGCCGGAGCGCCTCGGCTGACAGCCAGGTGACAGGATGGCCCTGTTCTTGTCTGAGTTCATACAGCTTACGATACTTTTTTTCGTCGGCGTCGTTGCGGATGAGGCACAAGACTCCGACGGTTTGATATTCAACGTCAATGCCGGTTGCCTGCTGAATCTCTTGAATCAGCGCAGGATAGAGCGCCTGGCTGGCCTTCTTGAGTTGATACATCGGGCCACGCTTCGAGCGCCCGCTGGAAACGGCCAGAATCCCGGCCGCGGCGGCTGACGCTTCCTGGCCCGGCTGTTGTTTATCGACCAGGATGGTCTTGTATTGGTGTCGGGCGAAGGTGTGGGCAATGGAGCTGCCGATCACGCCAGCCCCAAGAACGACGACATCTGCGCTTGTCATGGCCCGCTATTGTAATGATCAGCAACGGAAAAGAAAGAGCGAGTGACGCACCTGGCCCTTACGCCTGCCGAAAGGCCGGAGCACGTCCGTTCAGCAGACTGCCGAGTTCTACGGCCGGAAAACGTAGCCCGAGATAAAACGACCCAAAAAGTCCATACACGGCGCTGGCCTCATCAAAGCGCATCTCATAGACCAGTTTTTTGAACACCAGGGGATCGTCGGCAAAAAGATCAACGCCCCACTCCCAGTCGTCGAAGCCAATCGAGCCCGAAATGATCTGGGTCACCTGGCCGGCATAGCGACGGCCGATCATGCCGTGCTCGCGCATCATCTGCTGCCGGGCGGTGATGGAAAGCTGATACCAGTTTTTGTCCTCGCCGCGTTTTTTGTCCATCGGATAGAAGCTGAGATAGCGGCGGGCCGGAATGGACGGCCAGACCCGACCGGCCATCGCCTCGCGTTTTTGGGCGAGCTCTTTCTCTACGGCTGCACGCCATTCGGCCGTGCCCGGCTGGAGGTCCTGTTCGGCCAGACTGCGGTACAGATGGATCGAGGCTTCATACAGCCCAAGCTCGACCACCGAGACGTACGAGGTCGTGGGCTCAAGAAAATCGCTCAGCCCGAGCCTTGCGACCTGCAACTCTGCCTCGTTCACGGCATCAAAGGTCGGTCGAAAATGGACAAGCATGAGATCGCCCTTATGACCCAAGAGGGAAAAGAGCCCGGTTTGTTCGGAGCTTTCCGCTTCCATGGTACTAAAGGTTCGTACTGCGTCGTCCAGAATTTCGTCCTGAGCCCTGGCTGATACAGCCCTCCAGTCCGCCCAGCGCACGCGAAACATCTGGTGGAGTATGGCCGAGCCTTCAAGGGCGAGCGGTACGGGGGGGATGTCTGCGGGCTGCGCTTCCATTTTTCTGCAACTCCCTGAGAAACTTACCGCCGGATAAACGGTGCTGCGGCCTGGATTGTTGTGTTGGCGATAAAGGGGCCGCGCCGAATCGAGTGGCCGAGAGGCCTGCGGCTGATGGACGGTTTGGAAGGACGAATTGAGTGGCCAGGAGTCTTACGGCTGATGGACGGTTCGGAAGGACGAATTGAGGGATTGCGGCGCTGAATCGTATGCGGCGGGTGGTAAACCTCTCGCTCTCTGCGCTCCTGACGGGAGAAGCGACGGAGCCGCCGGTACGGACGATAAGGTCGCAGGGCGTGCACCACCACTGGCGTTTCAACGTAATAGGGCTCGCGGATGACTTCGATAATACGCGAGGGCTGTTCGACAATGACAACGTCCGGCTCTGCCTGGGCCACGGGCTCGGGTGGCGGTGGTGGCGGAATAAAGTCAAGAGCAGCCTGGCGGATAATGGATTCGGCTCCATCAGCGGAAAGCGCCAGGCGCTGGGCTGTTGCCGCCCGTCGGACCGCCGCCGCCAGTTGGTCTACACTGTCCGGGTCAAGGTTGCGGCTCACCTGCCAGCCTCCCGCGGGCTGGATGCCGGCTCCGTTCAGCGGGCCCAAGGCGTCGATGCTCCCGTCTTTGATCAGGCCAAAGTCTACGGCAATTTTTTGGGCAAAGGCTCCCTGGCTGCGTGCGGAATACTCGCGGCTCGGGGTGAGGAGGGCCGGTGATGAGGCAACGTCTGAGGAGAAAGAGCGATAGATTTTTACCCGATCCTGGTAGGTTTCAGGGATCTCTACGCTTTCATCCACAATGTGAATAACCCCGTGGGAGTCGGTCCAACGATAGAGGTCGGCCCCTGCCCCAGCCGGGTACCCAAGACTGCTCAAAGAGAGGAAGCCGGCGCAACACATTGGCCAAAGAAATAGACGTGACCGCATGGCCTGCCATTATAGTCGAGTGACACCAGAAACCAAGCCGCTCTTGACCCAGGGCAAGTCACACTACACAGTGAGACAGAGAGCTCCAGGCAGTATGCCCGAGCTCGGATGTGCATATGGACGAACTCATTCAAAAGGCCGATATCCTGCTGGAAGCCTTGCCGTTTATTCGTCGTTTTTCCGGCAAGACCATTGTTATCAAATATGGCGGGCACGCCATGCAGGACGAGGACCTCAAGCAACACTTTGCCGAGGACATCGTCCTCCTCAAATACGTGGGTCTGAAGCCGGTTGTCGTCCACGGTGGTGGCCCGCAGATTGGGCAGTTGCTCAGGCGCTTGGACATTCCCTCTCACTTTGTACGCGGCATGCGCGTGACCGACGCCCCGACCATGGAAGTGGTCGAGATGGTGCTCAACCGGATCAATAAGGAGATTGTGACCCTCATCAATCAACAGGGAAACCCTGCGGTCGGGATTAGCGGCAAAGATGGCGAGCTCGTCGTGGCGCGTCAAATGCTGGTCGATACGGAAGAAGACGGGCGGACCGTGCAACGTGATATTGGTCATGTGGGAGAGATTATAGGCGTGAATCCGCGCGTGATTCACGCCCTGACCGCCCAGGACTTTATTCCGGTGATTGCTCCGGTCGGCATTGGCCTGGACGGTGAAACGTATAATATCAACGCCGACCTGGTTGCTGGGAAAATAGCTGAAGCCCTCCAGGCCGAAAAGTTTATTTTACTGACCGATGTCGCGGGGATTCAGGATAAGGACGATACCCTTCTGCCGACACTGACCGCGGCTGAGGCTGAGGCACTCATCGCCGAAGGCGTCATTCACGCTGGGATGATCCCCAAGGTCGAGTGCTGTATTGCCGCGCTGCACGGCGGGGCGCAAAAGGCGCATATTCTTGATGGACGTGTGCGTCACGCCATCCTGCTAGAAATTCTGACCAGAGCCGGCATTGGGACCGAAGTGGTCCGGCGCACGGTGTAACGCTTTTCCACGCGCTCTTGGCAAAAATAGGGTGCAGGTGTATAGGGGTGAACTTCTGCCAGAAACGCGAGCGGCGCGGGTGCGCGGCAACTGTGAAAGTGTGGTTTTTTTGACAAAGCAGCCAGGGGGAAAAGCATATGAACAGCCAGGAAATCGTTGACCTGAATAATCAATATCTGTGTTCCACCTATGCCCGTTTTCCGGTTGCCTTTGTCCGGGGTGAAGGCTGTCGCCTGTGGGACGCGGAGGGGAAGTCCTATTTGGATTTTTTTGCCAGCCTGGCGGTGATGAACCTGGGTCAGTGTCACCCTGCGGTGGTCAAAGCCGTGCAGGAGCAGGTTGCGACGCTCACCCATATTTCCAATCTGCATTATATTATTCCGCAGGCGCGTCTGGCCGAACTGCTGTGTACGCATTCGTTTGCCGATAAGGTGTTCTTTTGTAATAGCGGGGCCGAGGCCAACGAAGCCTCGATTAAACTGGCGCGCAAATATGGGGTGGATAAGCGTGAGGGGCGCTATGAGATTCTCTCCACGCTGGGTTCGTTCCACGGTCGGACCATGGCCACGATTGCCGCCACCGGTCAGGAAAAAGTCCGTCAGGGGTTCGGGCCGGTGCTGGAGGGTTTCCGCTATGTGCCATTTGGGGACCTTGCGGCTATGGAAGAGGCTCTATCAGATAAGACCGTCGCGATTCTGGTCGAGCCGATTCAGGGCGAAGGCGGGGTGGTCGTGCCGCCCGACGGCTACCTCAGCGGATTGCGCGAGTTGTGCGACCGCAACGGGCTGCTGCTCATTTTCGATGAAGTGCAAGTCGGTATCGGTCGGACGGGCAAACTTTTCGCCCATGAACACGAAGGGGTGACCCCGGATATTATGCCGCTCGCCAAGGCGCTGGGCGGGGGCGTGCCGATTGGGGCCATGCTGACAACAGCCGAGGTGGCGGAAAGCCTCAGCCTCGGTACGCACGGCTCAACGTTCGGCGGCAACGCGATTGCCTGTGCAGCCGGTATTGCGGTGGTTGAAACCCTGCTCAACGAGGGCGTGCTCGACAACTGTGCCGAGATGGGGGCTTATTTCCTGAGCCGGCTCCAGGCGCTGAAAGAAAAGTTTTCCTTTATTACCGATGTGCGCGGAAAAGGGCTGATTCTGGGGGCTGAACTCGACCGTGAAGGCGGAAAAATCGCGGACACCTGCCTGACCGAAGGGGTGATGATCAATTGCGCCGCAGGAAAGGTGCTGCGGTTTCTCCCGCCGCTGATCATCACCAAGGATGAGATCGACGAAGGCCTGGACATCCTTGAAAAAGTACTGGCCCAACAATGAAACGCGACCTGATCAGTATCAGCGATTTGACCCAGGACGAGGTCGAGGCGCTCTTTTCGCTGGCGCAGCGGCTCAAGGCTGACCGCCAAAAAGGCTGGCCGCATCCGGTCCTGGCAGGTAAAACGCTGGCGATGATTTTTGAGAAGCCCAGCCTGCGCACCCGGGTGACGTTCGAGGCCGGTATGGACCAACTGGGCGGGTATGCGATTTATCTCTCACCCCAGGATATCGGTCTGGGTACACGGGAAACCGTTCCCGATGTTGCCAAGAACCTCTCGCGCTGGGTTGATCTCATCATGGCCCGGACCTTCTCGCATCAGGCGCTGACCGACCTCGCCCAGGCCGCAACGATTCCGGTCATCAACGGGTTGTCCGATCTGCTCCACCCGTGCCAGGTCCTGGCCGACTGTTTGACCCTGATCGAACACCGGGGCGCTCTTGAGGGCCTGAAAATCGCCTTTGTCGGTGATGGCAATAACGTGGTGCACTCCTGGTTACACGCCGCGGTGAAACTGCCGTTTCGTTTTGTGCTGGCCTGCCCGCCCGGATATGAGCCGGACCGGGCTGTCCTGGAGCAGACGCGTCAGGCCGGTGCGCGGGTGACGGTCACCCATACCGTGGCCGAGGCCGCGCGTGAGGCTGACGCGATCTATACCGATGTGTGGACAAGCATGGGCCAGGAGGAGGAAGGGGCGGTCCGCCGCCAGGCGTTCGCTGACTATCAGGTCAATGCCGAGGTGATGAGCCTGGCAAAACCGGACGCCCTGGTCATGCACTGTCTGCCCGCTCATCGGGGAGAGGAGATCACGGCGGACGTGCTGGACGGCCCACAGTCGGTCGTTTTTGACCAATCCGAGAACCGTCTGCATATCCAAAAGGCCATTATGGTCTGGCTGCTCCAAGGGTAAAAAGAGTGAACGTGTTCTCCAATAGATATGAGAGGCTGAACACGTTTACTCTTTTCGGCGCTGAGCCGTCTGGATTGAAAGGAAATCGCTTGTGACGGATGTGAAAAAAGTCGTTCTTGCCTATAGTGGCGGACTCGATACCTCAGTCATTCTGCGTTGGTTGATTGATACCTATGGCTGCGAGGTGGTTGCCTTTTGCGCCGACCTTGGCCAGGGCGAAGAACTCGCACCCGTCGAAGAAAACGCCAAGGCGGTCGGGGCCAGCGCGGTCTACATCGAAGACCTGCGCGAGGAGTTTGTGCGCGAGTATGTGTTTCCCATGTTGCGTGCCAACACGTCTTACGAGGACGGTTATCTGCTGGGGACTTCCATTGCCCGACCGTTGATCGCGAAGCGCCAGATTGAAATCGCCCGTCAGGAAGACGCGGATGCGGTTTCGCATGGTGCGACGGGAAAGGGCAACGACCAGGTCCGCTTTGAGCTGACCTATTATGCCCTGGAGCCGCATATCACCGTTATCGCGCCCTGGCGGGAATGGGATATGCAGGGCCGTGCCGACCTCATCGCCTATGCCGAAGAACGTCAGATTCCCATTCCGGTCAGCCGGGAGAAGCCCTACAGCACGGACCGCAACCTGCTGCATCTGAGTTTTGAGGGCGGCATCCTGGAAGACCCCTGGCGGGAACCGTATGAAGATATGTTTGTGCTGTCGGTTTCACCGCAGAACGCCCCCGACCAGCCGGAATATATTGAAATCGATTTTGTGGCCGGCGATCCCACGGCGATCAACGGTGAAGCGCTGTCTCCGGCCAGCCTGCTGGCCAAAGCCAACGAGTTGGGCGGAAAACACGGCATTGGGCGATGTGACTTGGTCGAGAATCGCTACGTGGGTATGAAGGCGCGAGGTGTGTATGAGACGCCCGGCGGCACGATTCTGCATGCGGCGCACCGGGCACTGGAGACGCTGACTCTGGCCCG
>WTHD01000125.1:24921-27910 GCA_011523265.1 Candidatus Binatota bacterium | reverse complement strand
CTGCATCTCCATGTGGGGCCACGAGTTCCGGCCCGATTACCGGAATCTTGTCGCCCTGCGGCACGCCTTGCCCGGTGTCCCGTGTATCGCCCTGACCGCCACGGCGACCGAACAGGTCCGCCACGATATTGCCGAACAGCTCGAACTGACTCAGCCACAGGAGTTCCTGGCCAGCTTCAACCGCGCCAACCTGACCTATAGCGTGCGCCCGAAGCGCAACTCCGTTGATGCGCTGACCGACCTGCTGAACGAGTATCGGGGCGAGTCCTGCATTGTGTACTGCTTTTCGCGCAAGAGTACGCAGGACCTGGCCACTACGCTGGGCGAGCGGGGTCTGTCCGCCCTGCCCTACCACGCCGGCCTGGATACGACGGTACGCAGCCAGACCCAGGAGAAATTCATCCGCGACGAGGTCCCGATCATCGTGGCGACCATCGCCTTCGGCATGGGCATCGACAAGCCCGACGTCCGGCTGGTCGTGCACTACGACCTGCCCAAGTCGCTCGAAGGCTATTACCAGGAGACGGGCCGCGCCGGGCGCGACGGCCTGCCCAGCGAGTGCGCGCTGTTCTACTCTTACGGCGACAAGGTGAAGCAGGATTTATTCATCGACCAGATAGAAGACGCGGCGGAGCAACGAAACGCACGGGATAAGCTGGCGCGGGTGATCGAGTTCTGCGACCTGCAAACCTGCCGTCGACAATATTTGCTGGCCTACTTCGGCGAAGACTGGCAGCAGGATAACTGCGGGGGGTGCGACGTGTGTCTCACGCCCAGGGAGGAGTTCGACGCCACTGTCATCGCCCAGAAAATCCTGTCAGCCGTCGTCCGTACGGGGGAGCGGTTTGGCGTAGCGCACCTGAGCCAGGTACTGCGCGGCGCGAAGACGAAACGCATTCGGGAATTACGGCACGACAGGCTGAGCGTGTACGGCATTGTCGACGACTTCTCGGACAGTGAGATCAAAGAAATGGCCAGCTTGCTGCAAGCCGAGGGGCTGCTGCGTAAGAACAACCGCGAATACGCCGGCCTGAGTCTGACGCGGGCTGGCCGGATATTCCTCAAAAACCGCGAGCAACTGACCCTCACGCGCGCCAAACGGGCCGAACCAGCTCCCCGTACTACCCCCGACTCCGACCCGGCGCAGACGTGGCGCAGACGGGATGCGCCGCCCCTGGCGGATGAGCAGGGTGACCTCGCGGTTGACGCGGCGCTGTTCGAGAAGCTGCGCACGCTGCGGCGCCGGCTGGCCGAGGAGCGCAACGTGCCGCCGTACGTCATATTCGGCGACGTGACGCTCAGACAGATGGCGGCCTATTTGCCCCAGAGCCGCGAGAGCCTGTCTCATATTTCGGGTGTGGGCGCAGCAAAGCTGGAGCGCTGGGGCGAGGCGTTTCTAGAGGTTATTCGCTCGTACGCCGGCGAGCAGGGTCTTGCGGAGCGTCCTGTACCGGGCACACGGCGCAGCAGAGAGCCGCAAGAGAGTAAGGTGAGTCGGAAAGGTTCAACGTATACCGCAACGAAACAGTTGCTTGAGCAGGGCCGATCAATTACTGAGGTCGCAGCGGAACGCGGTCTCTCTCTTCGCACGGTAGTAAGCCATATTGAAAAGCTGGTAACCGACGGCGAGGACGTTGACCTTGGCCCATTGCTCCCGGCATCGGATCGTCTGGAGACTATTCAACACGCACTAGACCGTTCCGGCACCACCGCCCTGGCTCCGGTCAAAGCGCTGCTGGGCAAAGACTATACTTATGAGGAGATCCGATTAGTGCGAGCGTTCATACGCCAATCACACTGACTTCAGCCTCCCTCACCAGCCGCGCACTCCCATTATCCACGGGATGTACGCCCGTATTGAGCACCCAGATATTTCGTCTCAACCCGCTTGCAACCGGACGGCAGAGTGTCCTACCCTGGCAAGGATTGTTTAGAGACAGAAAATCGACCGTGAGGGAATCAGTATGGATAAGACCCTTATGCTTTCGCTCTACCGCGACATGATTCGCATTCGGCGCTTTGAGGAAGAAGCGGCTCGTTCGTATTCGCGGGGCAAGATTGGTGGCTTTCTGCACCTGTATAATGGCCAAGAGGCGGTGGCGGTTGGGGCGATGTCGGCGGTTGAGCCCACGGATTATATCGTGGCGACCTATCGGGACCACGGCCATTATCTGGCCCGGGTTGGGGATATGAATGCGGCCATGGCGGAACTGTTCGGCAAGGTGGATGGCTGTGCCAAGGGCCGGGGCGGCTCCATGCATTATTTTGACGTGGCAAAACGCTTCATGGGCGGCCACGCCATTGTCGGTGGCCATGTGCCCATCGCCGCAGGCATTGCCTTTGCCTCGAAATATCGGGGCGAGTCGGATGTGACCCTGTGCTTCTTTGGCGAAGGAACGGCCAATATGGGAGCCTTTCACGAGGGCCTGTCGCTGGCCGCGCTGTGGAAACTGCCCGTTATCTTTATTTGCGAGAACAATCTCTATTCCATGGGCACGCCCCTCTATCGGACCCTGTCGGTCGAGGACGTCGCCGTGCGGGCCAAGGGCTACCCGATGGCCCAGGAGATTGTGAACGGCGACGATGTGCTTGAGGTCCGGGAGGTCATTCGCCACGCGGCCAAACGTGCCCGCACCGAGAGTTTGCCGATTCTCATTGAAGCCAAGACCTACCGCTTTCGGGGCCATTCCATGTCCGACCCGGCAAAATACCGCACCAAAGAAGAGGTCAAAGAGTGGATGGAGCGTGACCCCATCCGGCTTCTGGCCGAGCGTATCTACGCCTTGGGCATCGCCAATGAAGAGCAGCTCAAGGCTATTGACGAAGCCGCGAAACAAGAGGTCGCAGGGGCGGTACAGTTTGCCGACGAATCCCCGTCGCCCGACTCGGCCACGCTGTTTGATGACATCTACTACGAACCGGATCACCACGAGCAGGACGAAAAGGTTGTGCCGCTCGAAAAGCGTCGTCAGCAGGCGAGCGTGTAAGA
>WTHD01000125.1:15926-24821 GCA_011523265.1 Candidatus Binatota bacterium | reverse complement strand
GAAGAGATGGAACGCGACGAACGCGTGTTTCTCATGGGCGAAGAGGTCGGCCATTATAATGGCGCGTACAAAGTGTCCGAGGGCCTGCTCGACCGTTTTGGTGAGCGCCGGGTGGTGGACACACCGATTGCGGAAACCGGCTTTGCCGGGGTGGGCATAGGCGCGGCCATGGTTGGGCTGCGACCCATCGTGGAGTTCATGACCTGGAATTTTTCGCTGTGCGCCTATGACCAGCTCGTCAATAACGCGGCCAAGCTGCGCTATATGTCGGGTGGACAGATTACCCTGCCGATCGTCTTTCGTGGCCCTGGTGGGGCCGCGCATCAACTGGCCGCCCAGCACTCCCAGGCCGTCGAGAGCCTGTACGCCTATGTGCCAGGGCTGAAGGTTGTTGCGCCCTCAACCCCTGCCGATGCCAAGGGCTTGCTGAAGACCGCCATCCGGGACGAAAACCCGGTGATTTTTATTGAGGGCGAAGTCCTGTACGGACGCAAAGGGCCGGTCCAGGACGAGGAGTATCAGATTCCGCTCGGACAGGGCGAGGTCAAACGGACGGGCCAGGATGTGACTCTTATCGCCTGGTCCAAGATGGTGCACGCCGCCCTGGACGCAGCCACCGAACTGGCAAAAGAAGGCGTTGAGCTCGAAGTCATTGATCCGCGGACCCTGCGCCCGCTGGACGACCGGATGATTTTTGATTCAGTCAAAAAAACCAACCGCTGTATTATTGTCGAGGAGGGCTGGCCGTTTGCCGGCCTGGGGGCGGAAATCGCCTACCGCATTATGAAGGAAGGCTTTGATTATCTGGACGCGCCGGTCGTGCGGGTTACGGGTGAAGACGTGCCCATGCCCTATGCCAAAAACCTGGAGCACGAAGCCTTCCCAGGCGTAGAAAAAATCGTTCGCGCGGTCAGAGATGTGCTGTACAGTTAGGGAGACGGTAATGCTCCCCCCAGCTCCTCCAGGCGACGTTGCGCCCGGGAGAAATTGGGATTGATGCCCACGGCCTGCTCAAATGCCGCCTGGGCCGCATCGGTCTGGCCCAGCCGCAGATAGACCTCTCCTAATTCATAGTGGGCGACATCATCGCTCGGACAGATTGCCAAGCCGGACTGATAATAGGCGACGGCCGTTGCGTCATCGGTGGTCTTTCGGGCCGCGTCAAAGTCGTTAAACGCCCGGTTGCACGCCTCGGTCTGCCGTTGTTGCTGGGCCTGCTGCTGTTGGAGGGCCTCGGTCTCTCGCCGTAACTGCTCGGCTTCCTGGCGTAACCGCTCGATTTCCGCACGCTGCTGTTCGAGGACGGTTGTGTCGAACAGGCTACACGAGGCCAGGCATACGCACAGCCCCAGGGAGAGCGCAAAAAACGAAGAAGTGGACATGCCTCGGGTCATGTTCCGAATGGGTCTGTTAGGTCTGTTGAGTCCTTTGGGTCTATTGGGTCCTTTGGGTCAGACTCAACAGCCTCAAAGGACCCTGAAAAGCGGTCGGTACTAGAAATTGTCTTTCAGAAAACGGGTCTTTTCCAGTACCGACACAGGGTCGAGGGAGAGTCCTGGGAAGGACTGTTGCACGTGCTCTTGCAGCTCAGAGCTGTCTACCCGGACAAAGGGGTTGATCTCTTTTTCCTCGCCTATCGTGCCGGGAACGGTCGGCTGATTTTTGGTCCGCTGGTCTTTGGCCCAGCGCAACTTTTCCTGGAGTTTCACATTGTCCGGCTCCAGGCTGAGGGCAAAGTTCAGATTGGTAACGGTGTACTCATGCCCGAAGTAAATCTTGGTGTCGTCCGGTAACTGCATCAGCTTGACCATATTGTTGTGCATGTCCGAAGCGGTTCCCTCAAACAGGCGGCCACAGCCGGCCATAAAGAGCGTATCGCCGGTAAAAACCGATTTTTCCGCTTCAAAATAGGCGGCAATATGGCCGCTGGTATGACACGGGATAAAGAGAAAACGCGCTTCGAGGTTTCCAATGCGGACCGTATCGCCCTCATCAACCATATTGGTAATGCACGGCGTGCGCGTCTCGTCCCGCTTATGGCCGTAGACTTTGAGCTGCGGAAATTCTTTCACCAGCTCTTTATTCCCGCCCACATGGTCCCAGTGGTGATGGGTATTGATGATGGTCGTAAAATTCACGCTCTCGCGCTTGATCGCCGCGGCAACCGGACCGGCCTCGGACGGATCAACAACACCGGCCTCGTTGGTCGCTTCATCAATAAGCACATAGGCGTAATTATCGGACAACACGGGGATGGGAAGGATTTTCATAGGTTTCTCCTGACTGTGCGGTGTTACTGCTCCATGGGAAAGCCGTACAGCTTGGCCGCGTTTTCGTAGACGAGTTTGCGGCGGACATCTTCGGACAGATGGGCGAGCTGCTTGTGCAGAAATTCCTGTGAATCCGGCCACACCCCGTCGGGATGCGGAAAGTCCGAGCCCCACATCACATTATTGACGCCGACCCGCTCAATCATATCCAGGCCGGTCTGATCCTGCTGAAAGGTGGCGTACATCTGTCGGTACCAATACTCGCTCGGCTTCATCCTGAGTTCGAGGTCTTGAAACTGATCTTCCCACTCATAGTCCATCCGTTCCAGAACGTAGGGAATCCAGCCGATCCCGGCCTCACCAATCACCACTCGGCACTGAGAGTAGCGCTCCAATGCACCACCATAGATCACCGCCCCGATAAAGCCGGCGGTGGAAATCTGAAATTCGGTCAGAACGGTGGCCAGCCACATCCGCTTGGAGCGACGGTCTGTGGCCCAGGTCATGTCGAGCTTGGGACCGATGGTATGCAGATGAATCGGCAGGCCGGTATCGTGCGAGGCTTCCCAGACCGGGTCCCAGTCAAGATGCCACAGCGGCATCATACCGTGACGGACGGGCAGCTCAGCCCCTTTGAGGCCCATTTTCGCACAGCGACGTACTTCCTCGGCCGTTTTCTCGGGAGACGAGGCCGGCAGGCTCGCCACCGCGGCAAAACGGCTGGGCGCGGCGTGGCAGAATTCGGCAGCAAAATCGTTATAAATCCTGACAACCGTGTCGGTCACCTCGGGGTCATCAATCCGAAAGGCGGCGCCGAGAATGCCGTAGATAACCTCGCCCACGACGCCGTCACGGTCCTGATCCTGGATCCGCAACTCGGGCACGGTCGTGCGCATAATCCCCTTGCCCTGATCCTCGTAGAGGCCGGTTGAGGCCATCCGGTCAGCCCGATGAATCTGGCCCGGGATATACTGCCGGCCGGCCGAACCCATCCCGCCGACCAACCCCATACTGGTTCCGTTGTGGGCGACCCAGGTTTTCCCCTCCGCTGCCTCGATCACCCGAGGCATTTTGTCTTTGAGGTGGGCCGGAGCATTCTCGGTAAAAAGAGAGGCCGGCAAACACGGGATGTCCATATGCCCGTCGGCCGAGATGACCGGGTGATTAAACATAGCGAGTCCTCCATATATTTGAGAGGTCAGAGAACACTGCCCGCGCTTCTCCGCTGCGGGTCATGTCCCCCTGCGAGTCTTTTCTTAGCAGAAAGCGCCGAGCAGGGGAAAGCGTGCTGTTACCTTGCCGGACGAGGGGCCGTGTGAAACAAGAACGCTGTCCCCAGGCCACTCCCGGACTCGTATTTTGAACTGGCGCGTTTTCTATAGCCTGAACCTCGCGATTTTCACCTCCATGCTCGGCATGGGCATCGTGATTCCGTTCATGCCGATTTACGCCAAAACGTTGGGCGCGACCGGAGTCAGTATCGGGCTCTTCTTTGCCAGCTTTCCCCTCGCGCAGATCCTGTGCATGCCGCTCATTGGCCGGCTGTCCGACCGGCACGGCCGCAAGGCGTTCATTGCCGCCGGCCTGTTGCTCAGCAGCCTGATGTCGCTGGTCTATGTGTCTGCCCCCAACATCGTGTACTTGACCCTGGGTCGATTTTTCCAGGGGATTGCGGTTGCTCTCATTATTCCCATCTCGACCGCCTACGTCGGTGACCTTGCTCCTGCGGAGAAACGGGGCGAGCTGATGGGCATCTTCAATCTGGCCCTGACCAGTAGTATTGGAGTCGGCCCCCTGTTCGGGGGCTGGGTCAGCGATACGTATGGCATGGCGCTCAGTTTTTATTTGATGGGCGGCTTGAACGGACTGGCCTTTCTCTTTGTCCTCTTCTTTTTAGATGAAACCCGCTCTCCCCATGCCGAGGTACAGCGCCCGCCGTCCTACCGTGAACTCTTACGCAGACCCAGTGTACGCGGGATTACCCTGTATCGTATGGTGACGTCCATTCAGATGGGACTCTGGTTCTCCTTCCTGCCGCTGCTGGCCGTCGAACTCTTGCAGCTCAGCCAATCCCGCATTGGGATCATCATGGCGACGTATATGCTGGTGAACAGCCTCGTCCAGATCCCGTTTGGACGCATGGCCGACCGCTATAGCAAACGGCTGTTGATTATCATCAGCGGCTATCTGGCCTCCTTCGCGTTTGTGACCATCCTCTTTTCCGCCGGCTTCTGGGATCTGCTGCTCATTAGTGCCTTCACCGGAATCATGGGGGCCCTGGCCGGCCCGGCCCTGACAGCCCTGGCCGCCGGCGAGGGCAAGCAGGGAGGGATGGGCGCGATGATGGGCGTGCTGAACATGGCGCTGAGCGTCGGCATGATGCTCGGCCCGGTTGTCGCCGGCATGCTGTCGGATATTGTCGGCCTGCGGCCTCTATTTGGTTTTGGCGCGGTTGCCGGTGGGGTTGGGACGCTGCTGTTTACCTGGTTGACCACGGAGAAGCCGGTGACAGCGGCGGGCGAGAAGGAAGCGGGAGCAGGGTAGTGTCGGGAGGCGGCCAACAGCCCATCCCGAATCTATACCAGCAGCTTGTACGGAATAATCCATATCTGTTACAAACGCTTTCCTGCGAGCCTTTTGTATTACGCAATGGTTTGCAAACCAGACCCGACAGCACCAGGAACTACGGAAAATCATGCAATTTGACCTTAAGACTTTACGCGGGGACATCTTCGGAGGTATTGCTTCGGCTGTGGTGGCCCTACCGCTGGCCTTGGCCTTTGGCGTGGCCTCCGGTTTGGGGCCGGTCGCCGGATTATACGGCGCGATAGTGGTCGGATTCCTGGCCGTGGTGCTGGGCGGAACGCCGACGCAGATATCCGGGCCGACCGGGCCGACCGCGATTGCTACGGCGGTCATCGTCACCCATCATGCCGAAAACCTGGCCGAGGTGGCAACCATCGTCATCCTGAGCGGACTGCTCCAGATCGCTTTCGGCCTGCTCCGGTTCGGACGGTTCGTGACCTATACGCCGTATTCCGTTGTCTCGGGGTTTATGTCCGGCATCGGCGTTATCATCATTCTCCTGCAGACTTTGCCTCTTCTGGGGACATCAGCGGCGGGCGGAGGACCGCTCGACGCCGTCCGGGCGTGGCCCGTGGCCCTGGCCAACCTCAACCCGGATGCCCTGCTCATCGCCGCCGTAGCGCTCGGGGTGGGCATCTTCTGGCCCCGGCGGTTGTACAATATATTGCCCTCGCCGCTGGCGGCCCTGCTCCTCGGAACGGTTGTGGCAGAGCTGTGGTTCTCCGCCGCGCCGGTGATTGGCGAAGTTCCTACCGGGTTTCCTGAGCCGCAATGGCCAGTCCTGTCCGGGGGGTTTTTGTTCGAGATGTTGGAGCCGGCGCTGATCCTCGCCCTGGTGAACTCCATCGACAGTTTGTTGACCTCCCTGGTCGCCGATTCCATGACCCGGACGCAACACAACTCGGACCGGGAATTGTTTGGTCAGGGCGTGGGCAACGTGGCGGCCGGTCTGCTCGGTGTCATGCCCGGGGCGGGCGCGACCATGCGAACGGTGCTCAACGTGCGGGTCGGCGGGCGGACGGCGCTCTCCGGGGCCTTACACGCTGTCCTCCTCCTGGCCTTCATATTTGGCCTTGGCCCGCTCGTCGAGCGAGTCCCGGAAGCCTGCCTGGCCGGCATCCTGATGAAAGTGGGCTGGGACATCATCGACTGGCGCTTCCTGCTCCGGATTCGTCACGCGACGACGGAAAACGTGGTCATCATGCTGCTGACGCTGGTGCTGACCGTGTTCGTCGATCTCATCATGGCGGTTGGTGTGGGGCTGATCGTGGCAGGCTTCGTCTCGGCGCGGCGCCTGGAGCCCGAGGAGTTGAAGAAGGTCGTATCCGTGCCGCTTCTGGATGCCGTGGTCTCTCCAGAGGCGGAGAAATCCTACGACGCCCGCGTCGGGCTCGTCGCCCTCCCCGGCCACTTTTCCGTAGCGTCTGCGCGGGAACTGGCGCGGTCGGTTGGGGCGGATATCAAGGATCACGAGGTGGTCATCTTCGATTTTTCGGACGTGACGTATATCGACGACAGCGCGGCCCTGGTGATCGAGGATCTGGCCGAGGTTTCCCAAACGGAAGCCAAGGGCTGCGTTGTCGCTGGATTATCTGGTTCGGCTGAGGAGGCGCTACGGATGTTCGGCATTCATGACCGCATTCCTCCAGAGCATTTCGTACCCGACCTTGACGTAGCAAAAAAATTGGCCTGGGAACTGGTCAACGGGTGAAGAACAAGAGAGGAAAACGGAACGGAGCGCTGCTCCGGGTACGGGTGACCATAACATTCCCGGTGTGATAGAAGCATTGGAAGAGATGAGATGACAGTAAAGACGAAAGGAGAATATGGCTATGCCAGCCTATCTCGTTGGTGGAGTAGATGTGAGTGATCCTGCCTGGGTGGCAGAGTATGGACCGAAGGTTGAGGCCCTGGTGGAGAAGCACGGCGGCCGGTATCTGGTGCGCGGCGGAGAAATGGATGTCGTAGAAGGCACGACGCCGGCCGGCCGGGTGATGGTCGTCATTGAGTTCCCCTCCCTGGAGAACGCCCGGGCGTGGTATAACGACCCGGACTACGCCCCGCTGATCAAGCTGCGTCAAACCGGTTCCGAGGCCGAGATTGTCCTGGTCGACGGGCTGTAATCCAAGTAGCGGTTAACGGAAACGCGGCTCCGCTGCACACGGGTCGCGTCACCTCATTATCTGGGAGAAGACCCCGTGTAGAGGCATCCCCCTACACGGCGATAACGGTAGAATTCCTACGCTCCGCTCAGGCGCTGAAGTGCCGCCTCTACCTGATTGAGGCCCTGCTCAAGATTCTGCATGGACGTGGCGTACGAAATACGGACGTGCTCCGCGGAGCCAAAACCCTCGCCGGCCACCAGCGCGACCTTGGCCTCTTCCAGGAGATAGAGCGAGAGGTCCATGGCCGACGCAATGGCTTTGCCCTGCCACTGGGGTCCGAAGCAACCCGAGACCCGTGGAAAGACATAGAACGCGCCTTCCGGCAGCGTACAGGTGATGCCGGGGATGGCCCGGAGGCGATCAACCACATAATTGCGGCGTTTGGCAAACTCTTTGGCCATGACGCCGACCGGTTCCTGGTCGCCGGTCAGGGCCTCAATCGCCGCGGCCTGGGCGATCGAGTTCGGGTTTGAGGTGCTCTGGCTCTGGATGGTTTCCATCGCCTTAATGACTTCCTGCGGTCCGGCGGCATAGCCCAAACGCCAGCCCGTCATGGCGTAGGTTTTTGAGACCGAATTGGCCACAAGTACCCGGTCGCGCAGACCCGGCTTGAGGGCGAGCAGATGGGCACAGCGCGGGGCGTCGTACAGAAATTTCTCGTACACGTCGTCAGAGATGGTGAACAGCTCGCTGGCCTCGATCACCTCGGCAATCCGACTGAGTTCGTCTTCGGTGTAGGCGGCACCGGTCGGATTGGACGGGCTGTTGAGCAATAACACCTTGCTGCGCGGGCCGAGTGCGGCGCGGAGTTGGGCGTCCGTAATTTTGAAACCCGTGTCTTCCGTTGTGGGCAGGAGTTTCGGTATCCCGCCGGCCAGCACCACGATATCGGAATAGCTGACCCAATAGGGCGCGGGGATGAGCACTTCATCTTCGGGGCCGAGCAGGGCATGAAAGGCGTTAAAGAGGATGTGTTTCCCACCACAACCGGTCGTGACTTCCGGGAGGGCATATTCGAGGCCATTGTCGCGCTGGAGTTTCGCAAGAATGGCCTCCTTGACGTCCGCGGTTCCGCCAACCGGCGTATACTTGGTCTGGCCGTGTTTGAGCGCCGCAATAGCCGCGTCTTTAATATGTTCCGGGGTATCAAAATCGGGCTCGCCAGCCCCAAAATCAATGACCTCAATCCCCTCGCGGCGGAGCGCCGCAACTTTCACCGTGACCATGAGGGTCGGCGATGGTTTGATCTGATCCAGACGTGGTGACAGACGCATTTTTTCCTTACACTCCTCTTGTCGGACACGCGGTCTGCGCGCCGTTCAGACAACGACGTGCAGCGTCATACACGCGCGCATAGGCATTCAGGCTCGCTGCGCGAATTTCTCGCGGAGTCGTTTTTCAACATGGGGCGGGACGAGACCCTTCACGGAACCGTCCAGACTGGCAATTTCTTTGACCAAGCGGGCCGCGGTGTAAAAATGGGCCGCGCCGGTCGTCAGAAAAACCGTATCAATCTCGGGTTTCATATGGCGGTTCATGAGCGCCATCTGAAATTCGTATTCAAAATCCGAGGCAGCGCGTAACCCCCGGATGATAATCTTGGCCTGCATGCGCTCGACGTAATCGACCAGCAAGCCGTGAAAGCTGTCGTAGATCACCCGGTCGCCCGCCTCCTTCAACTCCTCGCGAAACATGTCGAGCCGTTCCTGGGGAGCGAACAAATAGTTCTCTTTCTGGGGGTTATACACAACGGCCACCACGACTTCGTCGGTAAGCTCAAGGCTCCGCCGGACGATGTCGATATGCCCATAGGTCGGTGGGTCAAAAGAGCCAGGGTATATAGCGCGGCGCTTCACTCGGATTCCTCACCCTCA
>WTHD01000125.1:0-15826 GCA_011523265.1 Candidatus Binatota bacterium | reverse complement strand
CGACGGTCCGTCAATACCAAGGGGGGGTAGGCCGGGGCTCCGGATTCCTGCCGTGCGTGCTCGACAACGAGCCAGGCCCCTGGGAGGAGCACCGGGCTCCGCGCCAAACGCCGCAGGGTTTTATCCACCCAGCCTTCCCCATACGGCGGGTCCAGAAACACCCCGCCAAAACGGAGCCCCTGGTCTTCCACGATACGGATGCCGGTGAGGGCGGAGGCCCGCAGCAGACGACCACGATGCAGCAGCTTCGTCGTTTTGAGGTTAGTGCGAATCACCTTCTGGGCGTCCGGACTGGCATCCACGAACACGCCAGAACGCCCGCCCCGGCTTAAGGCTTCTATACCGAGTCCGCCGGTCCCGGCGAACAGATCGAGAATATCGATATCGGTGAGGGAAAATCGACTGGCCAGGATATTGAAAACCGACTCTCTGACTCGGTCGGCAGTGGGCCGGACCTTGTGTCCCTTGGGCACCACCAGAGTGAGCCCACCTGCCGAGCCGGAGATGACCCGCATTTAGACGCTGAGAATATGAACGGCCAGAGCGGCCGCTTCACCGCGGACCATGCCGCCGCCATTCTCGGTCAGTCCAACTTTGGCGCCTTCGACCTGGCGTTTTCCGGCTTCACCGCGGAGTTGCCAGAAAATCTCAGCGATCTGTGCCGTACCGGTGGCTCCAACCGGATGGCCCTTGGCCAGCAGACCGCCGCTCGGATTCACCGGCATTTTCCCACCAAGCGCCGTCGCCCCTTCGTCAATCAAGCGGCCACCCTCACCCTGTTGGCAGAGACCGAGCTCTTCATAAATGACGAGTTCGGCCGGCGCGGAGGCGTCGTGGACTTCGGCCACGTCCAGGTCTTCAGGACCGATGCCGGCCACTTCGTAGGCCTTTTTCGCCATGCGTTCCGTCACGCCAGGGTCCCCAGGCTGGTGGTCCTGGCCCGAGCCCAGCACCGAGGCTTTGACATAGACCGGCTTGGTGGTGAATTCTTTTGCTTTCTCTGCGCTGGTGAGCACCAGGGCAGCGGCACCGTCACCAATAGGGGAACACATCATCCGCGTCAGCGGGTCGGCGATCATGGGCGAGGCGAGCACGTCTTCCATGCTGCGCGGAGTCTGGAACTGGGCGTGGGGGTTCAGGCTGCCGTTGGTGTGGTTCTTGGCGGCAATCTGGGCATAGTGCTCTTTGGTCGTGCCATATTTCCGCATATGGCTGCGGGCAAACTCGGCGTAAAAATCCATGAACATGCTGCGCGACTTGCCGGCCCCAGCTCCCTCGCCTTTCTCCCGGGTTGCCTTTTTCATGTCCGCCAGAGTTTTTTGCATCAGCTCGACATCAATGGCGCTGCCGATGGCGGCAAACGATTTCTTCTTGTCCTCGTGGTAGAGCTTTTCCATGCCCAGGGCGAGCACGACATCGTACATGCCCGACGCGACGTACAACCAGGCCAGATGGAAGGCGGTAGCCGCACTGGCACAGGCATTTTCGGTGTTAATGACCGGAATGCCGCCAATCCCCATTTCGCGCAGGACCACCTGTCCGCGGATGCACTCCTGACCGGTAATCAGGCCGGCCATGGCGTTCCCGACCGCGACCGCCTCCAGTGCATGAGATTCAATCCCGGCAGATTTGAGGGCCCCTTCAATGGCTTCGCGGGACAACTCCTTCATGCCTTTATCCAGATGCTTGGCAAAACGGGTCATGCCCGCGCCAACCAGGGCAACCTCTCTCATATGGCTCCTCCTTCTTTTTTACATAGGTGGTGAGCGGCCCAACTATATCCGCATTCCCTCTTGTTCTGCAAGGCGAATTTCTTCAGGATGGCGCGTGTGAATTTTGTTCTGGTTCCTATCAAAGCCCTCTCCCAAGGCAAGAGCCGCCTGTCCGCACTCTTGTCCGACGCCCAACGGTATAGCCTGTCTCAGGCCATGTTGCGCGACGTCCTGACGCAACTGCGCCGGGCGGCGACGGTGGACCGCTTTGGGGTCGTGACCTCGGATCAGACCCTGCTCGACCTCGCCCGCGGTTTAGGCGCGGACGCCATTGACGAGGGCCATCCACGGGGACTAAACGGGGCCGTCGCGGTTGGGGAAGAGTTTTGTCTGCAACAGGGCGGCACAACGCTGCTCGTCCTGCTATCAGACCTGCCGTTGGTCACCTCCGAAGACGTTGACCTGCTCTTGTGTGAGGCAACAGATGAGCCCGAAGTACTGTTAGTGACGTGTAAAGAGGGCGAGGGCACCAATGCGCTTTTGCGTACCCCGCCGCTCGTTATCCCCACCTGCTTTGGCGGTCCAAGCCTCGGCGCCCACCAGGCCCGGGCTCGGGCGGAGAATATCGCCTGCCGGGTGATCGAGGCTCCGCGGATTGCGTTTGATATTGACTCGGTTGAAGACCTGACGCTTTTTGCCTCAGAACCAACGGCAACGCATACCTATCAGGCATTACAGGATTTAGATGTTCTGCCCGCCCTCGGGGTTGATCCAGCGGAGTGATACGCCGGCAAGAGAAGCCCCTGGTGCATCTCACGCGCCTACTGTGATCTATGGGAAAGCCACAGGTCGTTGTTATTACCGGTCCGACCGCCACAGGAAAAACCGCGCTCGCACTCACTCTGGCCCAACGCTATAACGCGGAGATTATTAGCGCGGATTCACGTCAAGTGTATCGCCACCTGGACATTGGGACGGCAAAGCCAACCGCAGCAGAGCAAGCCCTGGTGCCGCATCATGTGATTGATGTGGTCAATCCAGATGAGCATTTCGATGTGGCCCGCTTTCGGGCATTGGCGCACGAGGCGATGGCCGCGCTGACCCGACATGGCAAGCGCGTTTTTGTGGTGGGGGGAACCGGCCTCTATATTCGGGCCTTGACCCGGGGGCTCTTTGTTGGACCGCAAGCCGACCCCGCGCTACGCAAACGTCTGACCGCCCAGGAGCAAGAGCACGGCCCTGGTTTTCTGCATGATTGGCTGCACCGGGTTGACGCGGACACAGCCCAGCGACTCCATCCAAACGACCGAACTCGGCTGATTCGGGCCTTGGAAGTCTGGCTGTTGAGTGGGAAGCCGATGAGCGTCTGGCAGCGGGAGCATAGCTTCTGCGAGCGACCGTTTTCGACGCTACTCGTATCCCTGGTCCTGGAACGAGCGGTCCTGGCCCGGCGTATTCAACAGCGCTGCCAGCAGATGATTCATGATGGCCTTGTTGACGAGGTCCACCGGGTCTGGGATATGGGGTTTGGTGAGCAGCTTCCCGTATTCCGCACCATCGGCTATGCTCAGATTGTGGACCTCCTATATGGACGGTCCAGCCTGGAGGAGGCAGTCGCCCGTATGTCTACGGCGACCCGGCGGCTGGCCAAACGGCAACTGACTTGGTTGCGAGCAGAACCCGGGGTGCAATGGTATACGCCAGCACAGGAAAAAGACATTGACCGAGCGGTGCAGCACTTCTTTGAAGGGGCAGGAGCAACGTAACGAGGCAGCCGACAGAGACCGGTCGGGACGCTCTATTCCCGACGTTTCACACCTGCTGTATTGAAGGAGCAATCGTGCAGACAACCTATCTCGATTTTGAGCACCCGCTGGAGGAGTTGGACAATCAGGTGTACTCTCTCAGCCAGTTGGAAAACCGGTCGGAACAGCAGCAGACCGAACTCACTGCACTGGAAGAACAGCTCCAACAGCGCGAGGCCGAGGTGTTCACCGCTCTCTCGCCGTGGCAACGGGTGCAACTCTCGCGGCACCCGGACCGGCCCTACACGCTCGATTATATTGAGGCGCTCTGCTCCGAATTCGTGGAACTGCACGGCGACCGCGTCTTTGGCGATGATCCGGCAATTATCGGCGGTCTGGCGCGTTTTCGGGGCACACCAGTGGTGGTGGTTGGCCATCAGCGCGGGAAGACGGTGACCGAAAAGGTGCACCGGAATTTTGGCATGCCTCGGCCCGAGGGCTATCGAAAGGCGCTCCGCCTCTTTCATCTCGCCGAACGGTTCCAGCGGCCCGTGCTGAGCTTTGTTGATACCCAGGGGGCCTATCCCGGAGTTGGTGCTGAGGAGCGCGGTCAGGCCGAAGCCATTGCCAGAAATATCCAAGAAATGGCCGGTCTCAAGACTCCCATCATTGTCACGGTGATTGGAGAAGGGGGAAGTGGCGGCGCCCTGGCCCTCGGGGTTGGCGACCGGCTGCTGATGCAGGAAAACGCCTGCTATTCGGTCATTACCCCCGAAGGCTGCGCGGCGATTCTGTTTGGAGAACGCACCCCGGAACGTTCGGCCTGGGCCGCCGAGGCGCTAAAGGTCACGGCTCCGCACCTGCTCAATCTCGGCGTGATTGATGAGATGATTGCCGAGCCGTCAGGGGGAGCCCACCGGCATACCCAGACGGCGATCAGCGATGTTGGAGCCGCAATCGACCGCCATCTGCAAGCGGTGAGCGACCTGTCCGTCGCCGAGCTTATGGACCAGCGTTACACGAAATTCCGTCGGATGGGAGAGGTCGGTATTGTCGATACCGCACAGGAGTCTGCGACTGGAGTCAATGAGAATAGCGTAACGCGCTGAACCGCCGATGTCCCGTCCAGAGAGAGACCCGAGGGGGCCAGGGGAAAGCTGCCCCCTCACAAACAGCCGCGTAGACTGTCTCTGCAAATCGTAGTACAAAGCGCCGTGTGGCGCACAAACGTTCTTCCTCTTCGCAGCCGGCACTAGAGACATTCAGAGAAAAGATAGATCGGATCGATGCCCAAATCCTCAGGCTGTTGAATCGCCGCGCCCGTCTGGCTCAACAGATTGGAAACACGAAGGGGAAGACCGGCACGGTCTATATACCGGACCGGGAACGAGTCATTCTCGCCCGTCTGGATGAGCTGAACACCGGGCCGCTGCCGATAGAGTCCATTCATACTATTTACCACGAGATTATTTCCGCCTCACGCGCGCTCGAAATGTCTTTGCGAGTTGCCTATCTCGGACCAGAGGCGAGCTATGCGCATATGGCCAGCAAGGAGCAGTTTGGCTCGAAGGTCGAGTTTGTCCCGGTAGAGACGATTCCCCAGATTTTCTCGACAGTAGAAAACGGGCAGGTCGACTACGGGGTCGTGCCGGTCGAGAACTCGAGTCAAGGCTCGGTCGCTCTCACCCTCGATCTTTTTATTGAAACGAATCTGCATATTATTGCCGAGCGGTCCTTGGCCATTCGGCACTGTTTGCTCAGCCGGTCCACAAAGCGGGAGCGCATTCAGCGCGTCCTGGCCCATCCGCAGTCTCTGGCCCAGTGTCAGCACTGGCTGGCCACGCATCTGCCGGGTGTGCCCACGGAGGCAGCGTCGAGCAATTCTCGCGCGGCTGAACTGGTGCGGCGGGACTCGCGGGCCGCAGCAATTGCCGGACGCTTGGCCGCGGAGCGCTATCGGCTCAACATCATCGACGCGGATATTCAGGACCAGGCTGCGAACTATACCCGCTTCGCCATTCTGAGTCGGACGTGGCAACCGGGCACGCCAACCGGGGATGACAAAACGTCCCTGGTGCTGTCGGTCCGGGATGAGCCGGGGATACTGTATCAGGTGCTGAGACCGTTTGCCGCGCACAGCATGAGCCTGCTGCGGATTGAATCCCGGCCGCTCAAAGGGCGGCCCTGGGAATACGTCTTTTTTATCGATGTCGAAGGGCATGTGGGCGACCGGGCTCTGGCTGACGCTCTGCGAGAGATCGAACCCTGCTGCATGTCGGTCAAAGTGCTGGGTTCGTATGCCTCCTTCGGGTCGGCGACCGGGTCGGCGCGGCAAAAACGGTGAACGCGTATGGATATGCGAAAGTATGTGCCGGATTGGGTTTTGAGCCTCACCCCGTATCAGCCGGGCAAGCCGATTGAAGAAGTGGAGCGGGAATACGGGATCAGCAACTCGGTGAAAATCGCCTCAAACGAGAATCCCCTTGGCCCGTCTCCAAAAGCGCTTGAGGCGATTCGTGCGGCCCTGCCCCAACTCAATCTGTATCCTGACGGCGATGCCTTTTATCTCAAGCAGCGCTTGGCTGAGAAATTTGGGCTGGACCGGTCGCGTATTATTATTGGTAACGGCTCGAACGAGCTGATCGAGATGATCGTGCGCACCTTTTTACGCGTGGGCGAATCGATTGTTGCCGCGGAGCACGCCTTTGCCATTTATCATCTGTGCGTGCACGCGGCCGGCGGCCGTACAATTACCGTTCCGCACACCGGCTTTGCCTTTGATCTGGACGCCATGGCGCGAGCGGTTGAAGCGGATACGCGTATTATTTTTTTGGATAACCCCAACAATCCCACCGGCACGATTTATACCAGGACGGACTGGGAGGCGTTTCTGGAGAGGGTACCGACGAGCGTGGTGATTGTGGTCGACGAAGCGTATTTTGAATTTGTCGACGACCCGGACTACCCCGACTCGCTCGACTACCATTCGGAGGAACGGTCGCTCATCACCCTGCGCACCTTTTCCAAGATTTGCGGCCTGGCCGGCGTTCGCGTTGGCTATGGCATATCTTCACCGGAAGTGATTGACACTCTCAACCGCATCCGCCAGCCCTTTAATGTCAATACGCTCGCCCAGGTGGGAGCGTTAGCCGCGCTTGACGATACCGAGCACATCCGCCGCACCCAGGACAATAATCGCCAAGGGCTGGCCTATCTGCGCCAAGAGTTGGACCGTCTGGGTATCGAATACGCTCCAAGTTGGGGGAATTTCCTCCTGGTCAAGGTTGGTTCTGGCGTCTCACAACAGCTTTTGCCCCAGGGTATTATCATTCGGCCCATGGAGGGCTATGGCTATCCAGGCTATGCCCGCGTGAGTGTGGGCCTGGTCGAGGAAAATGAACGCTTTATTGCGGCCATGGAGAAGCTGCAAGCGTAGGCATAGCCTGCACCTCATACAGTATGTCACCACTATTTCATCGTCTGCTTATCGTCGGAGTTGGTCTGATTGGTGGCTCGCTCGGCCTGGCGGCCAAAGCACGGGGGCTGGTTGAGCAGGTGGTTGGCTTTGGTCGGACTGAAGCCAATCTGAAAATTGCGCTCGACCGCGGCCTGATTGATACCTATACCTTCGATCCGGCCGAAGCGGCCCAGGGAACCGACTGCGTTCTGCTTGCCGTTCCAGTCCAAGCGACCGGCCCGGCCATGCAGCAGTTTCTGCCCCATCTCTCGTCAGGCTGTATTGTGACGGATGCGGGCAGTGTCAAAGCGCCGGTCGTTGCCACCCTCGAATCGCTTGTCCCCGACTCGCTGCCGTGTGTGGCCGCGCATCCCATTGCCGGAACTGAAAATGCCGGGGCCGGGGCGGCCTTTGCCACTCTCTTTGAGGGACGTTTATGTGTTTTGACACCGACCGACAAAACCAATGCCGACGCCCTGGCGCGGGTCCGGGCCTTGTGGGAAGGCGTTGGTATGCGCGTCGAAGAAATGGACCCTGCAGTCCACGACCGCATCCTCGCTCAGGTTAGCCATCTACCCCATCTTATTGCGTTCAGTGTGATGAATGGCCTCCTTCAGGCGTTCCCTCTTGCAACCCAGCCGCAGTCGGACCAAGTCGATCCGCTCGTCTATGCCGGTAGTGCGTTTGCCGACCTGACTCGGGTGGCCGCCAGCCCCGTCGAGATGTGGCGCGACATCTGTCTTGAGAATCGCGACGCCTTGCTCGCCGCGATTTCCGGTTTTGAAGCCGCGCTGACGCAGATGAAAGCCGCGGTGGCTGAGGGAGACGGACAAGCGCTCTCGGCGGATATTACGCGGGCCCGCCAGGAGCGTCAGCGCCTGACCCGTTTGAGTGAAAAAGGGTAAACGTGTTCTCCACTAGACACGAGATGCTGGACACGTTTACTCTTTTGGGGACATGACACCAGCGGTGACGATCCCCCCTGCTCCTCACGGCATACGGGGCGAAATCCGCCTGCCGGGCGATAAATCCATTAGCCACCGGGCCGTCCTGTTTGCGGCCCTGGCCAGAGGAGAAAGCTGCATCCGGGGCTGCTCGCTGGGTGAGGACAATCTGCGGACGATCCAGGCGGTCCAATTGTTGGGAGTCGATATCGTCCGACACGATACAACGGTGAGCGTGAGAAGCCGGGGCTGGGATGCTTTCCAGCCCCCGAGCGATGCGGACGCTACCATCGACTGTGGGAATTCCGGCACCACGATGCGCCTGCTGTCCGGTATCCTGGCCGGGTGTTCTTTTACCTCCCGCTTAGATGGTGATGCCTCGCTCCGGCGGCGCCCCATGAGGCGGGTCATTGAACCCTTACGGCTGATGGGTGCCACGATTGAGAGTGAAGGCGGACAGCACTGCGCACCGTTACGGATTACAGGACAGAGCGGACGCCTCACCGGTATTACCTATACGAGTTCCGTGGCGAGCGCACAGGTCAAATCCGCCATACTTTTGGCTGGTTTACACGCCACCGGGCGGACGACGGTCAGAGAGCCTGAACGTTCCCGCGATCATACGGAGCGGCTGCTACCCGCATTTGGCGGGCAGCTTGCGGTGCAGGGACGAGCGGTCTGCGTTGACGGTGGAACGCCTCTGCACGCCCAGGATGTGGATGTCCCTGGAGACCTCTCTTCCGCGGCCTTTTTCATTGCGGCAGCCCTCCTGCTGCCGCACTCGGAGTTGTGCATTCGTCAGATTGGGCTCAATCCCACCCGGACGGGGATAGTGGATATCTTTCGCGCAATGGGAGCCCAGATCGAGACACACAACGCGCGCAACGTCTGCGGAGAGCCGGTCGGAGACCTGGTGGTCCGCTCAAGCTCCTTGCGTGGGATAGAAGTCGACGGTGAGCTTATTGTCCGCGCCATTGATGAGCTGCCCATGCTTGCCGTGGCTATGGCGTTTGCCCACGGCACGTCTGTCATTCGTGGAGCCGCAGAGCTACGCGTCAAGGAGAGTGACCGCATTCGCGCTCTGGCCGTCGCCCTGACTGCCCTCGGCGTAACGGTGGAAGAACTGCCGGATGGGCTGGTGATCACCGGGCAGGACCGCGTGCGCGGCGGCACGGTCCACAGCCAGGGCGATCACCGGATTGCGATGGCGCTCTCCGTGGCCGGGCTCGGTTCGGACGAGGGCGTTGTTGTCCAGGAGCCGGAGTGCATTGCCATTTCCTTTCCCGGATATTACCGCCTGGTCCAAGAGGTGACCGGAGTGCGGCCGGGGACAGGCTGATGGCGGAGACGAAGAAGGGCCTGATCATCGCCATCGACGGCCCGGCTGGCGCGGGCAAGAGTACGGTCAGTCGCCTTTTGGCCCAACGGCTCGGCTATCGCTATATCGATACCGGGGCTCTCTACCGGGCTATTGGCTTACTCGCGTGGGAACAGGGTGTGAGTCCGGACGACGGCGAGCGTCTCGCGGCCTTGTGCGACGCGGCGGATATTACGCTTTCGGACACGCGGGTGCTTTTGGGCGATCGGGATATTACGGAGGATATTCGTCGCCCGGAAATGAGCCAGATGGCCTCACAAGTCTCGGCTCAGCCGCAGGTCCGCCGTGCCCTCCTCGGGCTGCAACGTCGGCTTGGAGGGACCGGCGCGGCCATTCTTGAGGGGCGCGATATCGGGACGATTGTTTTTCCGGATGCGGATCTCAAGATATTTCTCGACGCCTCGATCGAAGAACGGGGACGACGGCGTTACGCCGAGCTGCAACAACGGGGAGAGGCCAAGGTTTCGCTTGCGCAGACCCTCCGAGAGATGGCGGAACGAGACCGCCGGGACAGCGAGCGGGCCCATGCTCCACTCCGACCCGCGGCCGATGCCATACGCATCGATACCACCGCATTGACCCAGGCGGACGTAGTTGACAGCATGGCCGAATTAGTCCATGCCCATGCAAGTATTGAAAGGAAAAAGGGAAAGCCGAGTTCGTAGCTCTTGCAACCTCGCCAAGAGGGGAGTATGCAAAGGCGATGTACGGGAGCTTCGTAGGGGGTAAACCATAACATGGAACATAACGAACAGCCTAACGCTAAAGAAACGACGCCGACGCAGAGCGAGGCCACTACCCAAGAGCAGACCCAAGCAGGGAACGTTGACACTGAGAGCCAGGCAGCAAACGAGAGCCCGTCGGTAGAGACGGCGGGCACCGGCAGTGAGACTGCGCCCGCGGCACCGGCCCAGCCGGGCAAAGGTGTTGGGGAAGACTTCGGTCAGATGTTTGAAGAAAGCATGCGCTCGGTTCAACCGGGGGAGATCGTCCGTGGCCGGGTGGTGAACATCGGACCAGAATTTGTCACGATTGATATTGGCTATAAATCGGAAGGACATATTCCGCTGGCTGAATTTCGCCAGCGTGACGGGCAGCTCACGGTCAGTGAGGGAGATGAAATAGAGGTCTACTTTGACTCGGCTGACTCTGAGCAAGAGGGGATTGTTTTATCCCGAGCGAAAGCAGAGCAATTCCGTATTTGGCGAGACATTGAGGAGGCGTTCAACAACCACACCCCCGTCAACGGTTCCATTGTTGGCAAGGTGAAAGGCGGGCTGCGCGTCGATATTGGTGTGGCCGCGTTTTTACCGGGCTCTCATGTTGACATTCGCCCCATCCGCGACCTGGATCAATTCCTGGGGAAAACGGGCAAATTTGCCATCCTCAAATACAATCGAGCCCGTTCCAATGTGGTCGTATCACGCCGGGCAGTGCTGGAGCAGGAACGCGCCGCGTTGCGGGAAGAGACGCTGAAGGTGCTCGATGAAGGGGTCATCCTTGAGGGCACCGTCAAAAATATTACGGATTACGGGGCCTTTGTTGATCTGGGGGGGCTGGATGGCCTCCTGCACATCACCGATATGTCCTGGGGACGGATCGGTCACCCGTCTGAGATGATTAAAGCCGGGGAGACGATTAAGGTCGTTGTGCTCAAGTTTGACGCGGAAAAGGAGCGTGTGTCACTGGGCTTGAAACAACTCGTTCCTGACCCATGGGGGTCGGTCGCAGAACGCTACCTGCCCGGCAGTCGGGTACAGGGCAAGGTCGTGAGCCTGGCCGATTACGGGGCTTTTGTGGAACTGGAGCAGGGCGTGGAAGGCCTGTTGCACGTCTCCGAAATGTCGTGGACAAAGCGGATTTCTCATCCTTCTAAACTGCTCTCCGTTGGCGATCAGGTCGAAATCGTGGTTCTCGACCTTGACCCCGCTCACCGTCGCATATCCTTAGGGCTCAAGCAGGTTTCGCCGAACCCGTGGGAGACGGTGCGGGCAACCCACCCGGTGGGCAGCCGCATCCACGGTAGAGTCAAAAGTATTACTGATTTTGGTGTCTTTATCGAGGTCGAGGAAGGGATCGACGGCTTGGCCCATATCTCGGACCTGCATTGGACCCGGAAGATTAAGCACCCCTCGGAGCTGTTTAAAAAAGGCGATGAGGTTGACGCCGTTATTCTCGGTATTGATGTGGAAAACGAGCGCATTTCGCTCGGGATTAAACAATCGGTCGCCGATCCCTGGGTCACCCTGCAACAAGAACATCCGGTGGGGAGTCGGATTAACGGCAAAGTCACGAGTGTGACCGACTTCGGTGTCTTTGTCGAAGTGGCCGACGGTATTGAAGGGTTGATTCACATTTCTCAGCTCTCAACGGAGCGAGTTGAGAAGCCCTCAGCGCTGTTTGAGGTCGGCAATCTGGTTGAGGCCGAGGTGATCCATATTGATCCCCGTGAACACAAAATGGGACTGAGCGTGAAGGCCTTACGACGCAGTGAAGAGCGCGAGGAAATGGAGGCCTACCTTCAGCGCGAACGAGAAGGAGCGCGCTTCTCCTTTGAGGACATCTTGGGAGAAGAGCTGCGTCTGGACCGGGATGACGGAGATCCACAGAAATCATAAGGCTTGCTGATGGGGGATGGTAGCGTGACCAAAAGGGACCTGATCGAGGAAGTCGCCCAGCGCTATCCTCGTTTTTCACGACGGGATGCCGAGGTCATGGTCAATACGGTATTCGATAGTATGACCGAGGCCCTGGCACGGACGGAACGGATTGAAATCCGCGGATTCGGCAGTTTTATTGTCAAACAGCGCCCGGCGCGGGAAGGCCGGAACCCGAGAACTGGGGAGGTCGTCGCGGTTGCGGCCAAAAAAGTGCCGCTCTTTAAGGTCGGGAAAGAGTTACGCCTGCGCGTTGACGGTCAGCCTCTTACGGCAGCCGAACCCGAGACGGAGACCAAGACTGGCACAGATGACGCGGGCGGATGAGATTGAGGCGCGTGACGCATCCGACCGGGGTCGCTCTTTCCTATCCGGCCAAGCCCTATTCCAGATAGCGCCGCTCGATACACAACAGATGGGAATATTCTGAATAAAGGCAGGCAGGATTGTGCAACAGACGACTCCAATTGAAACGCTCCGTCGTGAAGTCCAGACGGTTGGTGATCTCAAGAAAATAGACTATCAGGTTCTCCCCGTACGAGAAGAGATGCGGGCGAATCTGATCCGTATGCTCGCCGCCGGGGAACAATTGCTCCCCGGCATTATTGGCTATGACGAAACTGTCATTCCGGAGATCGAAAATGCGGTGCTGGCCGGGCATCATATTGTTTTTCTGGGCGAGCGCGGGCAGGCGAAATCGCGGGTGATCCGTGGCTTGATCGCCCTGCTGGACGACTATGTGCCAACCATCCGCGATAGTGAGATTCCGGAGAATCCGCTGGCGCCCATCTCTCCGCAGGCATGTCGTCTGGCCGCGGAACGCGGCGAGGCGCTTGAAATCCACTGGTTGTCACGCGACGAGCGCTATGCCGAGAAGCTGGCCACACCCGATGTGTCCGTCGCCGATCTCATCGGCGAGGTGGACCCGATTAAAGTGGCCGAAGGGCGCTATCTGGCCGACGAGGAGACCATCCACTACGGGTTAATCCCCCGGACGAACCGCGGTATTTTCGCGGTCAACGAATTGCCCGACCTGACCGAGAAAGTGCAGGTTGGCCTGTTCAATCTGATGGAAGAACAGGATTTTCAGGTCAAAGGCTTCAAGGTTCGACTGCCGCTCGATGTGATTATTGTGGCAAGTGCGAACCCCGAGGACTATACGAGCCGGGGGCGCATCATCACGCCGCTGAAAGATCGGTTTGATGTACAGATTCGCACCCACTATCCACGCTCGATTGAGGAAGAAATCTCCATTATGGAGCAGGAAGCGGTCCAGTTTGATCACGACGGCCTGGTGTTCCATACCCCACCGTTCATGAAGGAGATCTGCGCCCAGCTCACCATGGAAGCCCGGAATTCCAATGAAATCAATCAGTCGTCCGGGGTGAGCGTCCGCATGACGATTAACAATTTTGAAAGCGTGGTCAGCAATGCGGAGAAGCGGGCCGTACGCCTGGGTGAGAGCGAAGTTGTGCCGCGCATCAGCGACCTGTACGCGCTCTATCCCTCGACTGCGGGCAAGATCGAACTGGAATACATGGGCGAAGAGCAGAAGGATGGAGACCTGATTGAGCGTCTGGTCAATCGCGCCGTTCAGAAAGTCTTCGACAAGTACATGCGGGTCGAAAGTTTACAGCCGGTCATCGACTATTTCGCGAACGGCGGAGGCGTTGAAATTTCGGATATGATGCCGTCTCAACAATACGCGGAGGGCATCCAAAACATTCAAGGACTGCAGGAGAGTTTGGCGGCATTAGGAGTTGATGGCCAGCCGAGCTTCATCTCCACGGCAACCGAATTCATCCTGGAAGGCCTGCATCTGCATCAGAAGCTCAATAAAGAGCGTCAGGGCGGCCGCCAGACCTATCGCGCCTAGCCGCTGTCTCCGGCGAGGTGCCGACCCGTGAGAAAGCGCACCCGTGGTGCTGACCGAAGCCGACACCTGCCGCACCTTCGTTGTGCCCAAACTCCAGGCCGCCGGCTGGGACACGCCACCGCACGCCATTAACGAGCAGCGCACCTTTACCGACGGACGCATTTACTTTGCCGGACGCACGGCCCGTCGCGGTCGGCAGAAACGCGCCGACTATCTGTTGCGCTACCGGCCCGACTTTCCCATTGCGGTGGTCGAAGCCAAGGCGCGCTACAAACATGCCGCTGAGGGCTTGCAACAGGCCAAGGATTACGCCGAGATTCTCGGCCTCAAATTCGCCTACGCCACCAACGGCGCCGAGATCATCGAGTTCGACTACACCACCGGCGTAGAATGCCAGCGCTCCACCTTTCCCGAACCGGACGAGCTTTGGCAGCGCCTGTGTAATGCAGAGAATCTCAGTGACACGACCATCACCCGGCAATTGCTTCAACCCTGCCACCCTGACCGGACCAAGCCGCTGCGCTACTATCAGGAAATCGCAGTGAACCGGGCCGTCCAGGCCATCTTGCAGAGCCAACAGCGCAGCCTGCTGACCCTCTGCACCGGGTCCGGCAAGACGGCGATAGCCTTCCAGGTCTGCTGGAAGCTGTGGTCCGCAGGCTGGAACACCAAGCAGACCGCCCGCAAGCCGAAAATCCTGTTTCTGGCCGACCGCAACGTCCTGGTGGACGATCCCATGGCAAAGGACTTCAGGCCGTTCGGCGACGCCCGGCATAAAATCGCCGAGGGTCAGGCCGTCAAGAGCCGCGACATCTACTTCGCCCTCTACCAGACCATGGCCGGTGACGAGAACCGGCCCGGCCTGTATCGTGAGTATCCACGAGACTTCTTCGACCTGGTGATTGTGGACGAATGTCATCGGGGCAGCGCGCGCGACGACAGCAACTGGCGCGGCATCCTGGAATGGTTCGCGCCAGCCATCCAGCTCGGCATGACCGCCACCCCACTGCGTGAGGACAACCGCGACACCTATGAGTATTTCGGGGCTCCAATCTACGAATACAGCCTGGCCCAGGGCATTGCCGACGGCTTTCTCGCGCCCTACCGGGTGCACCGGGTCATTACCGACTACGACGCGGTCGGCTGGCGTCCGAGTGCGGGCGAGTTGGACCGCTATGGCCGGACGATTCCCGACCGGGAATATACCACCCAGGACTTCGAGCGCGTCGTCGCCCTGCGCCAGCGTACCCAGGCCATCGCCCGCCATCTGACCGATTTTCTCAAACACACCGACCGCTTCGCCAAGACCATCGTTTTTTGTGTCGATCAGGAACACGCCCTGGAGATGCGCGGTGCACTGGCCAACCTGAACGCTGACCTGATGCAGCGGCATCCTGACTACGCCTGCCGGGTGACGGCGGACGAGGGCGATATCGGCGCAGCCCACCGGGCGAAATTCCAGGACGTAGAGACCCGCACCCCCACAATCCTGACCACTTCCCACCTGCTCACCACCGGCGTAGACGCGCCGACCTGCAAGAACATCGTCCTGGCTCGGGTTGTCGGCTCCATGCCCGAGTTCAAGCAGATCATTGGCCGTGGTACCCGGCTACGGCCCGACTACGGCAAGCTGGCCTTCAACATCATTGACTACACGGGCACGGCCACCCAGAAGTTCGCCGACCCGGCCTTTGACGGTGAGCCGGTCCAGATACAGCAGGAGACAATCGGCTCCACGGGCGAGGTGCTGGAGACGGAAGTCCATGAGGACGTGGGGGAAGTGGACGATGAGGACGGAACGGACACCATGCCGGACGATTCCCACCGCCCTGTCTCCCTTGACGACCCACCCGACAGCCCGCCGCGCAAGTTTCATGTGGATGGCGGCCACGTCGAAATCATCCACCACCTGGTGTACGAACTGGACGCCGACGGCAAACAGCTCTCCTGCCGCCAGTTGACCGACTATACCGGTGACAAGCTGCGCAGCCTGTATCCCAACGCCACGGAGTTGCGCCGGGACTGGCTCGACCCCGACCGCCAGGCCGAGATTATCG